>JBILWQ010000184.1:0-4630 GCA_044369805.1 Phycisphaerales bacterium | reverse complement strand
GCTCGAGGCCAGCATCACCTCGTTACCGCCTCGTTCCTTGCCACCCGCGGGCGCCGAGGGTGTCGCGACCACCGACCTCAGGCCCTCGGGCCGGGTCGAGATCGCGGGGGCCCTGCACGAGGCCACGGCCAGCGGCTGGATCGACCGCGGGACGCCCATCCGCGTGATCGACGCGGCCTCGGACGTCCTTCGCGTGGAGGCCCTGCCGTGATCGCGCTGCTGGCCCAGACCACGGGAACGGACCCCTGGCTGCTGGCGGGCTTCGTGCTCTTCGGCGTGGGCGTGATCGCGCTCTCGCTCGAACTGATCATCCCCTCGGCTGGCGTGCTCGCCGGGGTGTGCGTGCTCGGTCTCGTCGGCTCCGTGGCCTGCTTCTTCATGCACTCCGCACTCTGGGGCTTCGCTTCGCTTGCCGCCGTGCTGGGCGGCGCGCCCTTCGCCATCGGATACGGACTGCGACTCTGGACCTCCACGCCGCTGGCACGGCGCTCGGTGCTGCACGCCGAGGTGGGGGAGCCGCGGGCCACGCCCCCCCTGCCCAGTCCGGGGCACGAGGGGTTCTGCCGAACCGACCTGCGACCGGTGGGCCGGGTCGAGATCGACGGCACGATGCACGAGGCGATCGCCGAGGACGGCTTCATCGAGTCCGGGGCCCGCGTGCGGGTGAGCGGTGCCGAGTCGGGCACGCTGCGGGTTCGCCGGCTGACCCCTTCCTGAGACGGCGGTACCCTCTCCCTCCATGAACACCACGCTGCTCCTGGGTGCCGATGCACTGGCCGTGCTTGGCATCGTTGGCCTGTGCGTCATCGCGATCATCGGCCTGGTCCTGCTCGTCATGATCAGCCAGTATCTGCAGCTCTGGCTGCAGGCCTTCCTGAGCGGCGCGCGCGTGAGCCTGCTCGACCTGATCATGATGCGGCTGCGCAAGGTTCCGCCCGCGGTGATCGTGCTCAACCGCATCACGGCCAAGAAGGCGGGCCTGGAGGTACCGACCAACCTGCTCGAGGCCCACTTCATGGCGGGCGGCCGGATCGACCGGGTGATCCGCGCCATGATCGCCGCGGACAAGGCCAAGATCGATCTGGGCTGGGACCGCGCCACCGGCATCGACCTGGCGGGCCGCGACATCCTGGATGCCGTGAAGACCAGCGTGGACCCCAAGGTGATCGACTGCCCGAGCGTGCAGTCCGGCAAGTCGACCATCGATGCCGTGGCCAAGGATGGCATCCAGCTCAAGGCCAAGGCGCGCGTCACGGTCCGCACCGCCATCAGCCGGCTGGTCGGCGGCGCCACCGAGGAGACGATCATCGCCCGCGTCGGCGAGGGCATCATCAGCACGATCGGTTCGGCCAGCTCCCACAAGGAGGTGCTGGAGAATCCCGATCGCATCAGCAAGACGGTGCTGGCGAAGGGCCTGGACTCCGGCACCGCGTTCGAGATCCTCTCCATCGACATCGCCGACGTGGACGTGGGCGACAACATCGGCGCGCAACTGCAGCAGGCGCAAGCCGAGGCCGACACCAAGCGGTTCCAGGCGCAGGCCGAGCAGCGTCGCGCCCTCGCCGTGGCCCAGGAGGCCGAGTACCAGGCCGAGGCGCAGAAGAACCGGGCGCTCGTGGTCCTGGCCGAGGCCGAGGTGCCCAAGGCGATCGCCGGCGCCCTTCGCGAGGGTCGCATGGGCGTCATGGACATGTACCGCATGCAGAACATGCAGGCGGACACCGACATGCGGAAGTCGCTCGGGAAGCCCGGGGCCTGATCCAGGCCCCCGCGTGCCCACGCTCTTCGTGGTCATCCCGGTCTTCGAGGAGCCGGACACGCTCGAACCGTGCGTGCGCCGCGCGGCGTCCTCGCCCCTGCCCGAAGGCTGGGTCAGGAAACTGCTGCTGGTGGATGATGCGAGCTCACGGGCCACGGCCGAAGTCGCGGACCGACTCGCCCGGGAACACGCGGGGACCGGCGGGCCCCTGGAACTGCTTCGACACACGGCCAATCGCGGCAAGGGTGCCGCGCTCCGCACCGGCTTCGACCGCGCGCTCATGCTGGCCACCGACGACGACGCCGTGCTCACGCAGGATGGCGACCTGGAGTACGACCCCGCCGACTGGGCCGGACTGCTCGCGTCGCTGCCGCCAGGACCCATGTCCGCGGTGATCGGCGACCGCTGGGCGCATGCGCACGATGGCAGCCTGTGGCGTCGGCTCCACACGATGGTCAATCGCGCCCTGACCAGCCTGAGCAACCTGCTGACCGGGCTGCAGGTGAACGACATGGAGTGCGGCTCCAAGCTCCTGCGGGTGCCGCTGCTTCGGGCCATCCGGCCCTGGCTGAGCGAGGATCGCTTCGGCGTGGAGCCGCAGATGGTGGCGGCCCTCTCGAGAGTGCAGGCGCGGGTGACGCAGGCGCCGGTGACCTACGACCCGCGTGACCGCGCGCGCGGAAAGAAGATCGGTCCGGTCGATGGGCTTCGGGCCGTCTGGGTCATCCTTCGCGAGCGGCTCCGGCGGACGCCGCCGCGGAACCGCCGGTGAACAGGGCCATGGCGATCCGCCTCAGGTGATCGCCCCTGCAGAACCACGCCAGCCGCAGGAACTCGCCCGTGGAGCCCAGCCACACCGCACGGCTCGCGTTTCGATCGATGCGACCGATGGCCTGCTGCGCATCCTCCAGAGTCACCTGATCCCGGCCCGATCCAGCCGCATGGGCCCGCGCCAGCCATCCGGCACAGAGCACGTTCAGGGCCGTCATGCCCAGACCCTCGAACACGGGCCAGCCATGCAGGCCCGCGCCCCAGGCACGGTCTCCATGCAGGGCGGCGCGGATCCAACGCACGAAGATCTCGCCCACCGCGTCGCCTTCAGGCCCAGGCTCGGGCATGACGACGGCACGCTGGCGATCGAATGCCACGGCGGGCCAGCCGGACACGGGCGGCATCATGCCCACGCCCCGCGACCATGCGCGGCTGCGTCGCCACTGCCCCAGCACCGTGCGAAGCCTGCCCCGTTGCCGGAGTTCACGGATCTTGGGGTCCTCCACGCGGGCAAAAACCGCCTGCCGAAGCAGGCGCCATGAACGCTCGCTCGGCTGCACCGCATCGAGCAGCGGAACTTCCGCCGGTGCCGCGGCGGCCAGCATGGTCACCAGTTCGGTCAGGCGATCGCCGCGCACCTGGTCCAGGTTGGCAACGCGAAGGCTCTGCGCCACCCACGCGAAACCCGCCAGTCGCATGGCCCACGGGATCCCGCCGTCGGCAAGCAGGCCATCGATCGCGGCGCGGACCGCCTCGATCTCCGCCGCGGTGCCTGGCACGTTGCGGAGAAGGTCTGGCACCTCGCCCGGGGCCAGGGCCTCGGGAAGCTCCGCCTGCATGCGACGGAGATCCGCAGCGTGCGTCGACAGTTCCGCGCCGGCCCCTCGCTGCACGCTCGAGCACGCAAAGCTCACCCCCACGCGAGTCCGCTCGGAGCCGGGCGCGAAGGAGAACGGAAAGAGCTGGCATGCCAGGGGCTTGGCCTCGAGTCCGAACCGGGCGTGCACCCGGCAGCGGCCGTCCTGCTGCAGGAAGACGCACGCACCATCCTCCCGCTGACGAAGCCATCGCCGCCCGCGGAACGCCGTCCAGAATGGTCCGCCCAGCTCGGCCTCCCAGCCCTGCCGCTGCAGCGCATCGAAGTCCCTCTCGCGAAGCTCGACGGTGAAGTCCCGGCAGCAGGCCCCGCAGCCATGGCAGCTGTAGCGCAGGCCGGGCACCGAGGGGGTGAGCAGTGGAAGCCGAACGCTCATGCGTGAGCGCCGATCGCCGCCGCCATGGCACGAGCGGCCTGCCCGCGGTGACTGCGGGCGTTCTTCGATGCGGGATCAAGTTCGGCGGCGGAGCAGCCTGCATCCTCGATCCAGAGCCAGGGGTCGTAGCCGAATCCATGCACGCCGCGAGGGGCCTCGCCGATCCGACCCTCGAACGCGCCGCGCGTCTCGGCCAGCACGCAACCCGTGGCATCGGCCAGGCACATGCAGCACACGAATCGCGCGGCACGGCGATCGGTGGGCACACCTCGCATGCGTTCGGCCAGCTTGGCGTTGTTCCGCGCGTCACGCTCGGCCCGGGCACCCTGGGCCCCCGCCCAGACCGCGCTGTCCACGCCCGGCTCGCCGCCCAAAGCATCCACCTCCAGGCCGGAATCGTCGGCCAGCACCGTGCGTCCCGTGGCCTTCGCGTAGGCGATCGCCTTGATCCGGGCGTTCGCCTTGAAGGTGCGACCCGTCTCGTCGGGTTCTGGAAACGGCCCACCCACCTCATCCAGTCCGCGCAGCACGACGCCAAGTGGCCCCAGGATGGCGCGAATCTCCTCCACCTTGTGCGGGTTCCCGGTGGCCACCACGATCTCGCGCGGAGCGATCACGTCTGGATCACGCCCGTGCGCAGGGGCGCATCCATGGGCGCCATGTGCGCCAGCGCCAGCGCGAACGCCAGTTCCTCGCGCGTGCGGGCAGGCTCGATGATGCGATCCACCCAGCCGCGGCTGGCCCCGTAGCGGATGTCCTGCTGCTCGGTGTAGCTGGCCGTGATGGCCGCCAGCAGCTGCTTCCGCATGGCCTCATCGACCTGCTCGCCCTTGCGCTCGCGGGCCGC
>JBILWQ010000222.1:0-3901 GCA_044369805.1 Phycisphaerales bacterium | reverse complement strand
GGCCGCCAGGTCGATCTGCAGCAGCGTGCCCGCGGCCTGGGCCGCGCCCATCACGCTGCAGCGCCCACCCGGCCAGGCCAGCGTCAGGAAGGGATCGAAGGCCCGTCCGCACATGGCGTAGTTGCCCGCACCGAAGCTGCCGCCCACGATCAGCGTGATCTTGGGCACCACGCAGTTGCTCATGGCGTTCACCATCTTGGCGCCCGCGCGGATGATGCCCCCCTGCTCGCTGTCCCGGCCCACCATGAATCCGGTGGTGTCGTTCACGAAGATGATGGGCACCCGCCGCTGGTTGCACTCCAGGATGAACCGGGCCGCCTTGTCCGCGCTGTCGTCGTAGATGACCGCCGGCATGTTCACGGCCTTGCTCGGGCCCGCCTTGCCACCGGGCATCTGCCGCTCGGTCATCTTGCGCTGGTTCGCAACGATGCCGCAGGCGAAACCCCCGATGGTGGCGTACCCGCACACCAGGCTGCGTCCGTGCTCGGCGCGATACTCGTCGAAGGAGCCGCCATCGACCACGCACTTCAGCAGGTCGACCATGTCGTACTGGCGGCCGGCCTCGCCGGTGAACACGTCCAGCACGTCCGCCTCGGGCCGCTCCGGGGCCTTCGGGGGCACCTCGGGCTTCGCCAGCCTCCGGGCCGCGCCATGCTTGGCCATCAGGCTGCGCAGCCTCGCGATGCATGCCGGGTCATCCTTCTCTCGGAAGTCGATCGTGCCGCTGATCTGAGCGTGCATCTGCGCACCACCCAACTCCTCGCTGCTCACCTCCTGGCCGATCGCCGCCTTCACCAGTGCGGGCCCGGCCAGGTACAGGCCGCTGCCCTCGGTCATCAGCAGCGTGTCGCAGAGCACCGGCAGGTAGCCGCCCCCCGCCACGCAGTTGCCCATGATCGCCGCGATCTGCGGAATGCCTTCGGCGCTCATGACCGCGTTGTTGCGGAAGATGCGGCCGAAGTCGTCGGTGTCCGGGAAGACATCCTCCTGCAGCGGCAGGAACACGCCGGCACTGTCCACCAGGTAGATGAGCGGAAGCCGGGCGCGCTGCGCGACCACCTGCGCCCGGATGATCTTCTTGCAGGTCATCGGAAAGAAGGCACCGGCCTTCACGGTGGCATCGTTCGCCACGACCATGCAGGGGCGACCCTCGACAACGCCGAGCACCGTGACCACGCCGGCGCCGGGCGCCCCGCCATACTCGCGGTACATGTTCCACGCGGCGAACAATCCGCACTCGAGGCGTGGCGAGCCCTTGTCCAGCAGCAGGTCGATGCGCTCTCGCGCCGTCAGTCGCCCATGTCGGTGCTGCCGCTCGGCCCCACTCGGCCCGCCCCCCTGCTCGATCCTGGCGGCCTCGGCCAGATGGGCGGCGGTCGCATCCCGGAGCGAACTGGAGGGGGCCTGGGTCACCATGGAGGCCGAAGCATAGGAATTCACGGCCCCCAAGGCCCTCGGCGGGTCCGCCCGGGACCCGCAAGCCCCGATCGGAGCATCTCTTGCGGACGACGGGCCCTTTCCCGTACACTCCTCCGTTCGAAAATCGAACAAGGAAAGACCGAACACTCATGATTTCCACCGCTGCCAAGAAGAAGGCCATCGCCTCCGCCCGGAGGCACGAGAAGGACTCGGGAAGCCCCGAGGTCCAGATCTCGGCTCTGACCGAGCGCATCGTCGCCCTGCAGGACCATTTCCGCGCCAACCCGAAGGACCACGGCAGCCGCCGGGGCCTGCTGCTCATGGTCGGCCAGCGGAACCGCCTGCTGCGATACCTGTCGCAGGTCGACCGAGAGGCCTACAACGCGTTGATCCAGAAGCTCGGCCTCCGCAAGTGAGGCCCTGACCCCGCCCACGGCCCCCGGTGGCAGTGGGCGATCCGCGTTCGAGCCAAGCGCGTTTCGCCTTCTGCCTCCCTGGTCGCTGGGCGGGGATTTCACCCCATCCACATCACACCAAGGAGACACCCACAATGGGCAAGCATGTTCCGGCCACCGTCGAGGCCACCATCGGCGGACGCACGTTCAAGTTCGAGACCGGCAAGGTGGCCAAGCTGGCCAGCGGCGCCGTCATGTGCACCTTCGGCGAGACCGTGGTGCTCGCCACCGCCGTGCGCGCCAACCCGCGCGCGGGCATCGACTTCTTCCCGCTGACCTGCGACTACCGCGAGAAGTACCCCGCGGTGGGCCGCTTCCCGGGCGGCTTCCGCAAGCGCGAGGGCGCCCCGACCGAGAAGGAAGTCCTCACCATGCGGATGATCGACCGACCGATCCGGCCGCTGTTCCCCGAGGGCTTCCTCGACGAGATCCAGCTGCAGACGCTCGTCCTCAGCCATGACGGCCAGACCGACGCCGACGTGATCGCCTGCACCGCCGCCAGCGCGGCGCTCAGCATCACCGATGCGCCGTTCCTCGGGCCGGTAGCCACCGTCCGCGTGGGCCGCGTGCACACCGAGACCGGCCCGCAGTTCGTGATCAACCCCACCGTGGCCCAGCTGGAGTTCAGCGACCTCGACCTGGTGCTCTCCGGCCACAAGGACGGCATCAACATGATCGAGGTGGGCGCCGCCGAGATCAGCGACAGCGACATGATCGCGGCGATCCGCTTCGGCTACGACCACGGCATCAAGCCGCTGCTCGACCTGATCCAGAAGCTGCGCGAGGCCTGCCAGGCGCCCAGCGTGCGCCAGGGCGAGGTCATGCTGCCCAGCACCGAGGTCTTCGCCAAGGTGAAGTCGGTCGTCGGCGAGGAACTCCGCAAGGCCCGCCAGATCACCGGCAAGCAGCCCCGCAACGACGAGGTGGATCGCCTGCGGAAGTGGATGGTCGAGAACCACTTCGCCATCCCCACCGGCCTCTCGTACAGCGACCACATGGCCGCCGAGAAGCGGCAGCGCGAGGCCAAGGAGGCGTTCCGGATCCTCGAGAAGAAGATCACGCACGACCTGGCCGGCAACATGAACATCCGCCCGGATGGCCGTGGCCTGAAGCAGATCCGCCCGCTCGACATGACGGTCGGCATCCTGCCCCGCACCCACGGCAGCGCGTTCTTCCAGCGTGGCGAGACGCAGAGCATCGTGAGCTGCGTGCTCGGGACGATCAAGGACGAGCAGATCGTCGACGGCCTGCTGCCGGAGTACGCGAAGAAGTTCTACCTGCACTACAACTTCCCGCCCTTCTGCACCGGCGAGGCTGGCCGCATCACCGGACCCGGTCGTCGCGAGGTGGGCCACGGCGCCCTGGCGGAGCGCAGCCTGCTGGCGATCCTGCCCAGCCCCGAGGACTTCCCCTACACCATCCGCGTGGTCAGCGAGATCACCGAGAGCAACGGCAGCAGCAGCATGGCCAGCGTGTGCGGCGGCTGCCTGGCGATGATGGACGCAGGCGTGCCCATCAAGGCGACCTGCGCCGGCATCAGCGTGGGTCGCTTCACCAGCAGCGAAGGCAAGGTGACGCACGTCACCGACATCGTGGGTGAAGAGGACTTCTTCGGCGAGATGGACTTCAAGGTGAGCGGCACCCGCGACGGCATCACGGGCATCCAGCTCGACCTGAAGGCGCGCGGTCTCTCGATCGAGGAGGTCGAGAAGATCCTGGCCCAGGCCCGCGAAGGCCGGCTCCAGATCATCGACCAGATGGAGGCGGTGATCGCGAAGCCGCGCGCGGACATCAGCCCGCTCGCGCCGCGCATCACCAAGGTCAAGATCGACCCGGAGAAGATCGGCAAGCTCATCGGACCCGGTGGCAAGAACATCCGCGGCATCCAGGAGCGCACCGGCTGCCAGATCGACGTCGAGGAGGACGGCACCGTCTTCATCGCCAGCGCCGACGCGGCCAAGGCCGCGCAGGCGAAGGCCGAGGTCGAGGCGCTGGGAGCCGAGATCAAGGTGGGCAGCGTGTTCGAG
>JBILWQ010000057.1:0-8556 GCA_044369805.1 Phycisphaerales bacterium | reverse complement strand
ACCGTCATCCACGAACCGCCCAAGCCAGGCCCATCCTGCCGAATCGACCAGGTCCGGTCGACCCACCAGGATCACGTCGACACCCTTGGCCGATCGAAGTGCCAGTGATGCCGGATCCACCATCTGCGGAACCAGTCCACTGCTCTCGATGGCGCGAAGGATCCATGTCGAGGCCGATGTCCGCTCCAACCCCACCTCATCGCCGGATCGACCCACCAGCCAGACGCGTGGCTGCTGATTCGCCTCCCAGATCACGGGGATCGTGTCGTCCAGCTGCTGTGCATCGGACGAGAGGCTCACGGTGGCCGCACCCGATTCCGACTGCCGAACCGTGATCGTGGACATGGTGCCATCCGCGTCGGCTGGCCAGGGAGCCTGACCCTGCGCAATCACCTCGCCAGAGGGCAGCGCCACGCGAAGATCATCCTCCGCCATCGGTCTCGCACCCGTCCGCGCAAGCGAGATGCGGATGGACCGGTCACGTGGATCGAGGGCCTGGTTCACGAACCGTTCCACCGCGGCACCAACGATGCCCCGGTTGTCGGCCGTCCGATCGATCGGCGGCATCGCGATCCATCGGACGCGCCGGGCACCGTCCGTGACCGTGGCGAGCGCCGCCTCGCCTCCTCGCATGGCACCCCTGCGCCAGCCCGTGGCCAGAAGGGCTTCCGTTCGAACCGGGTCCTCGGACGCAGGAATGGCCAGGGTCAGCGCGGCGGGCAGGTCGGTCGGAACGGCACGAGGCTCGAGTTCCTGCAGCGCCCTTCGAACACGCTGAAGGTCCGCGGTGGGTTGCACCAGCACCCGAACGGGCCGACCCGCCATCACGACCCCCGCCTGGTCACCTTCCGCAAGTCCGTCGACCAGGGTGATCGCCTGGCGGACGCTCCGATCGATGCTTCGATCCGACGCCCCGATGCGCTCCGCCGAGGTGGCTCCATCATCGATCACGATCCAGAGCCTCCGGGCACCCTGATCCACGTTGTCACCCGAGACGAACGGACCGGCCATGCCCAGACCCAGAAGCAGCAACGCCGCCACACGAAGCACCAGCAGCAGCCATCGATCCATGTTCCTTCGCCGGCGCATCCGGTCCATGGCTCGCTGCAGCAGCAGCGTGCTTGGCCACGCGGTGGTCCGAGGCCTGCGAAGCAGCAGATGCAGCAGCACGGGCAGTGCCGCCACCATCACCGCCGCCATGGCGAGCCCTGGATGGAGGAAGTTCATGAGGACCTCCGTGCACGCCACGCCGCCTCACGCCGACTCAGCAGTGCAGCCAGAGGCGGACCCACGGAGGCATGGCTGTCCACCTCGATGATGTCGCATGCCTGGGACCTGGCGATGCGCTGCAGTTCCTGGCGGTGCCGAGCCAGTTCCTCCAGGTAGGCGTGTCGAAGAACCTCGGCGTCCGCATCCACGGCGGGTCCACCTTCCATGTCCTCGAAACGCCGGAAACCTTCCAGCGTGAATCTCGTCTCCTGCCGATCGAGGATCTGCACCAGCACCACGTCATGGCCGCGGAACCGGACCTTCGCCAGGCCAGACTGCAGCTCTTCCAGGGGGTGCAGGAAGTCGCTCAGGATGAAGAACAGTCCTCGCGTGTTGAGCGTGGCCAGGGCCTGGTCGATGGCACGCGCAGGTCGCGACGCTCCACCCACCCGGATGGTGGCGAGTGCCTGCACCATGCTTCGCCACTGACCCTTTGCGCCACTGCGACGAACCACGGACCGCACGTCATCGGCGTAGACCTCCAGCCCCACGCGGTCCCGCTGCTCCAGGCACAGGTGCGCGATCGCCACGGTGATCGCCGCCGCGCAGTCGAACTTGGTCCATGCACCCGAGTCCCTTCCGGCATCCGTTCCACCCCAGCCTGACTTCATGCCCAGCGTGCCGAACCGCATGCTGCTGCTGGCATCGGCCAGGATGACCACATCGAGGTTGGTCTCCTGCTCGTAACGCTTCAGGTAGAGCTTGTCACTCCGCCCGAACACCTTCCAGTCCAGGTTCCTGAGCGAATCACCCGGTGTGTACGGACGGTGCTCGGCGAATTCCACCGCCTGGCCCTGCCGCGGACTGGCATGCATGCCGCTGCCCAGACCATCCACCAGCATGCGAGCCCGCAGCTCGAAGGGCGCCAGCTGCGCCAGCGTCTCCGGCGCCAGATAGGCCTCGGCCCGGAGCGGTGCGGTCACGACAGCAGCCGATCGAGCGGCCGGCCTTCCGCCGAGGCATCGACCGGAATGCCCTCGAGCAGGCTCCGGATGATGCGCTCGCTGTCCACGCCATCGGCCTCCGCGTTGAAGTTGGTCACGATGCGATGCCGGAGCACCGGAAGCGCGACGGCATGCAGGTGCTCGGGCTGCACGTGAAGTGCGCCGGTCATGAGTGCCCTGGCCTTGGCGGCCAGGATCAGGAACTGGCTTGCCCGCGGGCCGGCACCCCAACTCACGTAGTCACGCACCAGGCTGGGCACCTCGGCGGGTGCATCGCCCTGACGGGCCACGCGCGTGGCGCGAACGATCCTGAGCGCAAGCCGAGCCACATGCTCCGCCACCGGCACCGCCCGGACAATGCCTTGAACCCGGGCCAGGTCCGAAGCGTCCAGGACGGGTTCCGTCACCACGGTGTTGGATCCGGTGGTCCGCTGCACGATCTCCAGTTCCTCCGCCTCGGTGGGGTAGCCGATGCGGATGTTCAGCATGAACCGGTCGAGCTGGGCTTCCGGCAGTGGGTAGGTGCCCTCCTGCTCGATCGGATTCTGCGTGGCCAGCACGAAGAAGGGGCTGGGAAGCCGGTGCGCCACGCCACCCACCGTGACCTGCCGCTCCTGCATGGCCTCCAGCAAGGCGGCCTGCGTCTTGGGCGGCGTGCGATTGATCTCGTCCGCCAGGACGAGGTTCGCGAAGACCGGTCCTCGAACGAAGCGCAGCGACCTTGTGCCACTGGTGCGGTCCTCCTCGATCACCTCGGTGCCCGTGATGTCGCTGGGCATGAGATCCGGGGTGAACTGGATGCGGCTGAACTGCATGCTCAGCGAACGGGCCAGCGTGGCGATGAGCAGCGTCTTGGCGAGACCGGGCACGCCCTCGACCACGGCGTGACCTCCGCACAGCAGCGCCAGCAGCGTCTCGTCGAGCACCCGGTCCTGACCCACGATGGCCCTGTGCACCTCGTTGCGCACCCGCTGCACCGACTCGGCTGCCCAGCGCGCATCCTCGGGACCGACCGAATCCTGCGGGAAATCCTGCATGCAACGAGTATAGAGTTCGGGCGTGCCGGAACTTCCAGAAATCGAGAGCCTCCGGCGTTCGCTGCGGCCCATGATCGGTTCGCGGGTGGTGCGTGGGTGCGTGCATCGCGCGGACATGGTGCTTCCGGACGGCGCGGTTCCGCTGCCGAAGGGTGCCCGTATCCGGGCCCTGCATCGACACGGGAAGCAGCTGGTGCTCGAGACGCTCGATCATGGCTGCCTGGTGGTGCATTTGGGCATGAGCGGTTCGCTCAGGCTGGTCGCGGAGGCCGACGAGCCGCCGCGGGATTCTCACGTGCACGCACGGTGGGTTCTTGAATCACCCGATGGATCCCGCTGCACGCTGCTGCATCGCGATCCTCGACGTTTCGGTTGGCTGGAAGTCCATCCCGATCTCGAACATGTCCGAACGGTGTGGCGCGATCGACTGGGTCCGGATGCGATGGATCCCCCCGTGGCCGCGTTGCTGGACGCGTTTGCCGTGACACGAAGGGCCGTGAAGGCGGTGCTGCTGGATCAGTCCGTGATCGCCGGCATCGGCAACATCTATGCGGATGAGGCGCTCTTTCGGGCTCGTGTCCATCCCTTCAACCCCGCATGCGCCATGGAACGATCCGCAGGCCTTCGACTGGTGAAGGCCATCCGCTGGGTGCTGCAGAGGGCCATCGAGCATGGTGGAAGCACGATCCGGGATCACCGGACCGCCGATGGTCGGTGGGGCTCCTTTCAGCGGATGCACCGGGTCTATGGACGCGGTGGCCAACCCTGTTTCCGGTGCGGAAACACCCTCCGCCTGACCAGGCTCCTGCAGCGAGCCACGGTCTTCTGTCCGGCTTGCCAGCCAAGGGGGCCCGGAGTCCGTCCGAAGGGCAGGCGTCGATTCAGGAGCCTCTCTGCCCCTGTGGATGGCTGATCGGACCCGGGGAGCCGAAACACTCCCGGTTGGATCCAGGACCCTGGTCGGATCTCGAGACTTCACATGACGCGGGTCATGATGGATCGGATGCCCTGAAGAGGATCTTCTTTCTTCGTCATAGAAGAGAGCCCTGTCGGATTGTGGACAACCAGGAAAACCGATCACAAGTCCATCAATGACGGAACTTACGAAACGATCACCATGTGGAAGGACTGTCGAAACCGGTCCTGCAGACGCCTGATTCTGCGCCTTGGTGGTGATGTACCTGATTCAGGCGTTGAAACTTCAAGACCATGGATGGAAATGACCCAGGTCAAGCGTCGCGGCGAGACAGGTTGACCACATGGGCAAACGACACGCGTGAAGCGTTCATGACCTGTGGATAACCCGATCAGTTCTGATCATCCACGAAGCGAAGCGCCTGCTGCAGCCGGTCGACATCCGCCTTCAGCCGATCGTCCTGACCCTGCTTGGAGTCGACGGTCCGGATGGCATGGAGCACCGTGGTGTGATCGCGACCACCGAGATAGCCACCGATCTCCTCGAGGCTGTAGCGCGTGTGACGTCGAGCGAGCCACATGCACACCTGTCGCGGCAGCGCAACGCTCTTGTGACGGCGCTTGCCCAGCAGATCGGTCAGCTTCACGTCGTAGTAGCGGGAGACGGCATCCAGGATCGCCTGGATGTTCGGTTGCGGATTGCCCTGGCTCACAGGATCACCGCCGATCGCCTGCTTCGCCAGGTCCAGGTCGATGGGCCGACCCGTGGCCAGGGCGAGCCCACGCACCTTGGCCAGCGCACCCTCCAGTTCGCGGATGTTCGAATCGATGCGGGCGGCGATGTACGCCGGCACCTCCTCGGGCATCTCCAGTTCGTGCAGTCGGGCCTTCGCCTTCAGGATGCTCACGCGAGTCTCGTAGCAGGGCCGATCCACGCGGGCGACCAATCCACTGTTGAACCGGCTGACGAGTCGCTCCTCCAGGTCGGGAATCTCGATCGGCGCCGCATCGGAGCTGAGCACGATCTGTCGCCCCGACTGGTGCAGGGCATTGAACGTGTGGAAGAACTCCTCCTGCGTCTGCTCGTGCTTGGACAGGAAGTGGATGTCGTCGATCACCAGCAGGTCCACGTTGCGGAAGCGGTGACGGAACTCGCCCATGCGTCCAGCCTTCACGCATTCATGGAAGGCGTCCATGAACGTGTTGCAGCTGATGTAGGAGACCCGAGCCGTGGGTTGCTGTCGCAGGACCTGCTGGCAGATGGCCTGGAGCAGGTGCGTCTTGCCCAGGCCCACGCCACCATGCACGAAGAAGGGGTTGTAGGCGCGACCCAGCTTCGACGCCACGGCCATGGCCGCGGCATGGGCCAGGCGGTTGCCCGGACCCACGACGAACGAATCGAAGGAGTAGTCCGGACTGAGCACAACCTGCTCGTCGCGGAGCACGGTGCTCTCGTGGGAACCACGATCCGGTGTGACCACCGGTTCCGCCGAGGCGCCATCGGGACCGATGAAGCGCACCGCCAGCAAGCGGCCCGTGACCGACTGGGCGGCCTCGGTGAAGGGTGCGACACAGGTGCGCTGCAGGTACTTCAGGCGGACCGGCTCATCCACCAGCAAGCGGAGCACGCCACCCTCGACACCCAGCACCGAGATCCGATCGAACCAGTGCCTGCAGATCTCCGGATGGTTGCGACGCAGGTAGGCGTGCATGCCGCTCCGAAGTTCATCATCGTTCATGCGCATGGATCGGAAGACCTGGGTTCGTGGGATGGTGCATGCGCCGTGGTTCACCAGCGATCGGCATGCGTGACGGAAGCGGACGGAACCTCACCAGCACTGGACCTGAGCCGGGGGGGCGAAAATAGGGAGGTGGGCCGGTACCGTCAACGGCGAGCATCCAGACCTGCCCCGCTGGACGAAAATGCAAGAACAACCGCTCTTTTTTCAGGTGCCCGCGGGCGTGGAACCCGATTCGGCATTTGCGCCTGGGCCCATTTCCGCAGTCTGGCGTTCATATCGCTGACGGTTCGATCGGTGATCCATCAGCAGGTGAATGCGGTGCGCATGTTCACCTGCCGCCTCCATGAGCCGCTCCCGCGCATACGACATGTTGGTGCGGCGGCTCACATGGACCACAACGATGTCGGGTGCCGTCCAGGCTCGGATCAACTGGCGGAGGTCCTCGACATGGATGTGCTTGCCAACCCGGGCCCGATCCCGGTGCTCGGGATCGAAGAAGGTGCACTCCGTCACCACGATCCGGGCGTTCAGGAACTCCTCCCGAAGGAGGAAGGGCCCCATTTCCGTGTCTCCGGTGTAGGCCACCAGTGGAATCTCGGTGGTCCGGGTGATCTCAGTGCCCTCCATCTTCAGTTCCCTGAGGCGGTCCTGGGGAAGGCCCAGGAACTCCTCCCGGAGCTTGCTGCGACGCTCGATCACCACGAAGGCCAGACTAGGAGCGGAGTGGCTGACCTCGATTCCCCGGACGAAGACATTGGGCCTCAGCAGGAAATCCTGTCCCGGTTCCAGGCCGACGATCTCGTGTGGCGTCCGCTGGCGCTCGAGATCCACCCAGGTGGCCATCATGGCCTCGAGGGGCTTGACGAGCCTTGGATGACACAAGACCCTTCCAGTGCCGAGTTTCTGGAAGTTGCGCTGGCTGAACCAGTAGGGAAGGCCCGCCACATGATCCATGTGGGCATGACTCAGGCAGACCGTTCCAGCAGTGAGCACCGGTCGCGGACAGAGACCGATATCGAAGGCGAGGTCCAGTTCGGGAACATGGACCACCGCCTCCTCTCCGGCAACACTGATGCCCTGGATGCGGAAAGGGGGGATGAAGAGGAAGCCCAACTGCCCCTCACGGGGCGGCGGCTTTGGAACCATTTCAGAATCTCCTGTCGCGACGCTTTCACGTGGCGAGGGGTGCGGAAATCGGGAGTTTACCCCAAATCCTCCACAAGGATCACCGATTCACGCACCGGTGAAATGGGAATCCGAATTGGGTCGTAAATTCCCTTGGAAGGAAGGAATCAGATTCGATTCTGCCCGATTCGGAAACCTCGAGCATGGTCAAGGATCGTGAACATCAAGGCCGGCAGGAAGGACCTCTTCGGAGCGCCTTCGCGGATGACCCCGACATGCGGGACATCGTCGCGTTGTTCGTGAGCGAACTGCCTGCAAGGATCCGGTCCCTTGAGGTGTGGCACCAGCAGGATGATCTCGGATCCTTCCGGAACCTCGTTCATCAGCTCAAGGGAGCGGGTGGTGGATACGGGTTCATGCCGATCAGTGAGCAGGCGGAGACCTTGCTTCGGCTGCTTGATCAGGGTTCCGAGGAGTGGAAACCACGGATTCACTCGGCGTTGGAGCGTTTCCTCTGTACGCTTCGAAGGGTCGATGGCTCTCATCCAGATCGTCCGGAGTGACACCATGTTCGAGGACTCGATTCCACGCCTGCTGGCGATCGACGACTCCGAACTCATCCATCGATTGCTCGAGGTTCGCCTGCAGGGTGAGCGACTCGAATTGCACAGCGCGTTGACCGCCTCCGACGGGCTTCGAATGGCCCGCGAGATCGCCCCCGAGGTGATCCTTCTCGACATCACCCTTGGCGAGATGGATGGGTTCGAGGTCCTTCACCGACTGAAGGAGGATGCCCAGACCAGCCGGATCGCGGTGATCTGCATCAGCGCGAACAACGACGCCATGGATCGGGTGCGGGGACTCGACCTGGGTGCGGTGGATTTCATCACCAAACCATTCGAGGTCGTGGAGCTGAAGGCGCGTGTGCGGAATGCACTCAGGCTGCAGCACCTGGTGCGCATGCTTGAGCAGAAGGCGCAGATCGATGGACTGACGGGTCTCTGGAACCTTCGTTACCTGAACCAGCGACTGCAGCAGGAATTCAGCGAGGCTGTCCGTCATGGTCGGCCCCTGTCGCTCATCATGTGCGATGTCGACCGCTTCAAGCGGCTGAACGACCACCATGGACACCCCTTCGGCAACACGGTCCTGGAGCGGGTGGCACAGATCCTCTCCACGGGTCGCGGCAGCGACATCGTGTGCCGCTACGGCGGCGAGGAGTTCGCGGTCATCCTGCCAAGCACGCCGCTTCGGCAAGCCATGGAGGTGGCCGAGCGATATCGGCAATCGCTCGAGAGCGAGTCGTGGAAGGGACACTCCGACCTGGTCGTGACCGGAAGCTTTGGTGTGGCCGACCTGCAGATGCTGGACTCCGATGCATCGATGCAGGATCTGATCGAGTTGGCGGACAAGGCTCTACTGCGAGCCAAGGAATCGGGACGGAATCGGGTGGAGTCGGCTCGCAAGGAGATTTGAGATCCCGGGGCCTTGCCGGGTTTCAGGGAAATCGCCCACAGCACCTAG
>JBILWQ010000170.1:0-4891 GCA_044369805.1 Phycisphaerales bacterium | reverse complement strand
CGATCTTGCCGCCGCGGACGAAGGGGCAGAGCAGGTCGATCACCTTGATGCCGGTCTGCAGCACCTCGGTCTTGGGGTTCAGGTCGGTGAACTCGGGTGGCTCGCGGTGAATCGGGGCGGTCTCGCCCGCCTGCACGGGTCCGCGGCCATCGACCGGCTGGCCCAGAAGGTTGAAGACGCGGCCGAGCACGGGCTCGCCCACCGGAACGCGGACGCTGGCGCCCGTGTCCACGCAGGCGTCGCCGCGACGCACGCCGTCGGTGCTGGCCAGGGCCACGCAGCGGACCATGCCGCCGCCAAGGTGCTTGGCCACCTCGCCCACCAGGGTCTGCTTCTCGCCACGGAAGTCGAAGTCGACCTTCACGGCGTTGTAGATCTCGGGGATCTGGTCCTCGGGGAACTGCGCGTCGAAGGTGCTGCCGATGACCTGGATGACCTTGCCTGTGGTGGCCATGAAGCGTCTCTCTGGGGGTTGGTTCTCCCGGCCTCGCGCAACGAGTCACGAGCGGCGGGAGGGCGAAAGATAGCCGCGCCCGGCATGGCTCGCCAAGGCCCTCCTTCCGCGATTCGGCCACGCTGGCACCCTTGGCGGGACCGCGTCCGGGGCGGATCAGCGGGATTTTCCGGGGGCCGGGTCTGCCGACGGCGGGTTGGGGGGTGCTGCCGGGTCGGGCGCCTGCCAGCCGAAGGCCTTGGCTCGCGCTTCCAACGGCGAGGCAAACCGGGGTTCGACCCGGGGATCCACGTCAAGCACCTGCGGAGCCACTTCCACGCCAAAGGGCCGGCCGATCGCCTCGAACGCGGCGGGGATCTCCGCGCTCCACCAGAGGTTGGGCCCCAGCTGCACGGATTCGCGCGGCAGGCCCGGGGGGACCTCGCACAGCCGATCGATGGAGCCTGGCGCCCACGAGAACAGGTTGCCGGCCATGACGACCTGCCGCGGCAGACCGCACG
Source organism: Phycisphaerales bacterium (assembly GCA_044369805.1). GTDB lineage: Bacteria > Planctomycetota > Phycisphaerae > Phycisphaerales > SM1A02 > SYAC01. Next base: position 3,937 of record JBILWQ010000170.1, on the reverse strand, counting down.
CCTCGCCCGCTTCCCAGATGCACCGCCTCGGATCCGTCACCGTGTTCCACTGCATCAGCAGACCATCGACGCCGCCGAGCCAGGCCAGGCAGTCCGCCTCTGGCACGCTGCAGCGCATCAGGAGCAGGCCCGTGGCCGCGGGCGTGTCGGCGGGCAAGCCCTCGCAGGAGCCCAGCCGGAACGCGGTGCGGACCCTGGGTCCGAGCGTGAGCATGCCCAGCGCGACCTGTCGGGAGCCCTGGGTCACCTCCACGCCGTTCTGCTGGGGCAACGCCTTGTTCGGGTCGAGCACGCAGTAGTTGATGGAGCAGCGGCTGGATCGCTCGATCCGGAAGGCACTGCGGTTCCATCCGCGGACCGTGACCTCGCGGATGTCCACCCGATCCGCGTCGCGGAGGACCACGCCATCCTGCGCAGGCGCAGCCTGGTCCTGCAGCAGACGCATCGAGAGAAGTTGCACGTTCGATTCCAGCGGCTGTCCGTCGGCGCCGCGTGCCCCCTCGATGAGCACGAGTGGCCCCTGGCCGTTGCCGACCATGAGATCGCGCAGCACCACGTGCTGAGGCCGGACCAGGCGAATGCCGAACGCCGTGGCCTTCACGTAGGGGAAGCGGGCAGGTTCCTCGCCCGGCTCGCCGCGGATGATGATCGGGCGGTTCCGCTCCCCGCGAAGATCCATCAGCGTGAATGCGGCGTGGATGCCGCGCTCGAGCACAAGTTCGTCGCCCGGCCGCAGGGCCGGGGCCACGCTGTCGAAGGCGAGCCCCGCGGGCACGCGGAACACGCGGCCGCCCAGGGCGTTGGTGCCCAGCACCTGCAGGGGGACATCCGTGGGCGCCGGATCCGCCAGGAGCGGCGGTGGCACGGGCGGCGCCTGGATCAGGCCAAGCAGCAGGACCAGGATCGAACCCATCATGCCGTCAGGGTACGGCTCAGGCGATCCATCGATCCATGGGGTCGGGCACCAGGGCCCGCAGCAGGCAGGTGCCCGCGGTGAGCCGCGCGGTGAGCCCCTCCGCGGCCGCTGGCACCAGCAGCGATCGCCACGCGCCGGCATGGACGCGATGGGTGTCGCAGAACTGCACCTGGCCGCGCAGAACCATCCAGCAGGCGGGGCGTTGATGGGTGACCACCGGCAGGTCCGCATCCTGGAGCGCCTCGACGCGCTCGATTCGGTAGAAGGGCGTCCGCGAGAGCAGCGTGGTTCGGAACTGGCGGGTCTGCACCGGCGGCACCTCGTCCGCGTTGGTCACTGGCCATCGATCGAGTTCCTGCTCGGCCCCGAAGGCGATGCAGGCCATCGCCTGGTCCAGGTGCAGCGGGCGGCTCGGATCGTTACGGTTCCAGTCGAAGACGCGGTAGGTGGTGTCGCTGGGGGTCTGGATCTCCGCCGCCGTGATGCCGGCGCCCAGGGCATGGCAGAGGCCGCTGGGCAGATCGATGCAGTCGCCCGTTCGCACGGGCACCTCGACCAGCATGGGCAGGATGTCCCCGCCGCCTCGCAGGCAACGCTCGAACGCCTCGCGCGTCACGTCCGGCTTCACGCCGCGCCAGATCCTTGCGCCTGGCTTCGCGGCCAGCACGAACCAGCTCTCGGTCTTCAGGTGCGCATCGGCATTCGCCTGCGCGAACGCGAGGCTCGGGTGCACCTGCACGGAGAGATTCTCGGCGGCATCGAGGAACTTCACCAGCAGGGGGAATCGACCCAGCGGCGAGACCTGCGCCCGACCCATGATTGCGCGTTCCTGTTCCTGCATCGCATCGCGAAGCGAGCGGCCCGCGAAGGGACCGGCGTCGATGCCGGAGCACGCGTCGCTCCCGGGCAGGTCGACCAGTTCCCAGCTCTCGCCGATGGGCGTTTGGCCCGGCGGCGTGGCGAACTTTCCCCAGGTGCCGAAGGTGACTCCTCCCCAGGCCCGGTGCCGGGCGATGGGCCGCAGCAGCATGGGTGACATGGGCTCGGTTGGGTCGGCGGCCGCTCGCACGGTTCAGAAGGTCATGCCGGTGATCAGCGTCTCAAACACCAGCTTGCCGTTCACCACGCCCTGGGCGCGACTCACGAAGCGGCGACGGTTCCGCTCGACCTGGCGGGCCAGGATGAAGAGATCGTCGCCCGGCACCACCTGTCCGCGAAACACGGTCTCGTCGCAGCGGGTGAAGCCCAGAAAGCCCTGCACGTTCGCCCCGATGGTCTGCACCAGGCTGCAGAGCTGTGCGGCGGCCTCGATCATGAGCACGCCCGGCAGCAGCGGCCGCCCCGGAATGTGATGGGGCACCCAGAACTCGTCGTGCCGGACCCGCTTCAGCCCCACCCCTTCCATGCGGGGCAGGTCGAGCCAGACCACGCGATCGAGCATGCGCATGGGCCCGGTCTGCGGCAGGTGGCGGTCCACCTCCGAGGCGGGCAGGGCCGTCTGCGTCAGGTCGAGCGGGCCGAGGTCGAAGAGGAGTTCGCTGGCCAAGGGTGGAGGTCCTGACGGGGCCCGGAAGCCGGGCGAAGATAGCGAAAAGCGTTTCGGCAGGATGCGGAGACCATGTCCGGGAAATCGCTACCATGGCGATCACCGGCAGGGCTGGCCTGCCCCAACCCGTACGGAGACATCAAAAATGGAACTTTACGAGCAGTTGAAGCGCCAGGTGGAAGCGGTCGCCGATGACATGGCCAAGGCGTTCGGTGGCAACAAGGCCGCGGGTACCCGCGTGCGGAAGGCCATGCAGGACATCAAGGCCACCTGCCAGGACATCCGCGTGAAGGTTCTCGAGGTGGGCAAGGGTCCCGCCACGGGCGGCTGAGACCCGAGGCCGATCCGCAAGCCGCGTGCGGCGGGGAGTTTCCGTTTCAGCCGACCCGCAGGCCCTTCACCAGTTCCAGGCATGCCTTGAACTTCGGGTGCTGGGCATCCCCAAGCAGTTCGTAGACGGCCGAGAGCGTTCCCGAGGGAACCGCTCCGGCTGTCTGCATGCGGTGCATCGCGTGGGGGATCTGCATGGGCTGGCTGGCGCCGATCGCGTCGGTGCACAGGAAGGGCGTGCGACCGGTGGAAGTCAGGTCGAGCGCGGTCTGCAGCACGCAGACGTGCGCCTCGATGCCGCACACCAGCACCGTGCCCCGGCCAGTGGCCCGAAGCGCCTGATCCACCTCTGGCGTGATCGAGCTGAAGCGGGTCTTCGTGAACACGGGCGTTCCCGCGGGCAACGCGCAGGCGATCTCGGGCACGGTGGCGCCGAGGGCCCGCGGATTCTGCTCGGTCACGATCACCGGAAGTTCCAGCGTGGCGGCCGCCCGGCACAGCGTGGCGGCGTTGTGCACCAGCGCCTCCCAGCCCGGAATGGTCGTGGCGAATCTCGCCTGGATGTCGACCACCAGCAGCAGCGTGTCGTGGATTCGCAGGCGTGGGCAGGGCATGGTTCAGACCCGAAGCGTGGGCGCGTGGGCCAGCGTTGCGGCGTGGCGGCGACGGATGGGACCGGCCACACCGGTCACCCAGCGGTCCACCTGCTCCGCGCTGCGGCCGCAGAGTCGCAGCGGGTCGAGCGCCGCCTTCAGGTCGACACCGCGGAAGAGAGGATCGCCCGCCAGCCGTTCCGCCAGGTCGTTGCTTTCGCCGCGCTTCACGCGGTCGGCGGCCGCGAGGGCGTGGGTGCGGATGGCCTCGTGGGCCTTCTGCCGATCCGCGCCGGACTTCGCCGCCGCCATCAGCAGATCCTCCGTGGCCACGAAGGGCAGTTCCTGCTGCAGCCGCGCGGCGATCGCGGCGGGGTGCACCACCAGGCCGCCGAGCACGTCGGTCATCACCTCGATGGCGGCATCCAGGGCCAGGAAGGCCTCGGGCAGCGTCAATCGGCGAGCGCTTGAATCATCGAGGGTGCGCTCGAGCCACTGCTCCGCCGCGGTGTCCAGCGCCACCGGAGCCAGGCCCATCACGAAGCGCGCCAG
>JBILWQ010000241.1:0-3705 GCA_044369805.1 Phycisphaerales bacterium | reverse complement strand
ACTGCTGCCCACCTGATCCTTGCCGAAGGGCTCCTCCACCTCCCGCAGGTTGGCCAGCAGGCGGAGGTCATTCGCGCACTTGTGAATGGCGGCGGCGGCCACCGCCAGCGAAGCCAGCACCGCCGCATCGAATCCGCGCGGATAGGTCTGCCCGCACACGGGCCACGTGCCATCCTCGGGCCAGCCCAGGCGTCGGCACACGCCCCGCTCGAGGGCGTCCACCTTCTCGACGCTTCCCAGCAGCGCCATGAAGCTGAACTGCGTGCCGGTGGCGCCCCGCAAGCCCTTCAGGCGGACCTGCATCAGCCGGTTTTCCAGGTCCTCGAGCGCGAAGGCGAAGTCCTGGCCCCACAGCGCGGCCCGCTTGCCCACGGTGACGGGCTGGGCGGGCTGGTAGTGCGTGAAGCCCAGGCAGGGCAGGTCGCGGTGCGCGGCGGCGAAGGTGGCGCACCGGTCGACCAGGCGGGCCATGCCCTCGACCACCTGCTGGAGGGACTCCCGCAGCAGCATCGCGTCGGCATTGCAGACCACGTCCTGGCTCGTCATGCCCAGGTGGATCACGCCGGCGGCCGCGGGAGCCGCCTCGCCGAACGCATGCACGTGAGCCATCACGTCGTGACGCAGTCGGGATTCGTGGCGCGCAGCGCTGTCGAAGTCGATCCGGTCCAGGGTGGTCTGCATCTGGTCGATCGCCAGAGCCGGGATGGGCAGACCGAGTTCCTGCTGGGTCTACGCCACCGCCAGCCAGATGCGTCGCCAGAGGCCCACGCGGCGAGCGTCGCTCCAGGTGCGGCGCATGCGCTCGCTGGCCCAGCGGGTGGACAGGGCGCTTTGCCAGTGGATTGACGCGGCGGCGTCGCTCACGGCGCGATGGTAGCGGGGGGCTTGCGGCCGACCCGCGGCTCCGTGCCGGCCATCAGCCGGCCGATGTTGGCGCGATGCGTCACCATGACGATCGCCGCGAGCATCGCCGTGGTGCCGATCGGCCACCACGGTGAGCCGGGATCGCTGGCCACGGGCCAGCGCAGCAGCAGTCCGCACCACAGGGGAAGCGTCCATGCCGCCACCATGCTCGAGAGGCTCACGATGCGCGTGAACTTCATGCAGGCGATCCAGGTGGCCAGCGCAAGGAGCGTGGGGAAGGTGAGCACCGGCCACATGGCCACCATGGCCCCGAAACCGGTGGCCACGCCCTTGCCGCCCTTGAAGCCGATCCACGGGCTGAACACGTGGCCCAGCAGGGCCGCGAAGACCACGGCGAACCATCCCACGAAGTCACCCGGGGGCACGCTCGACACGGGCTTGCCCCACGGACCCGCGAGCATGCCCGCCACGATCACTGGCGCGGCCCCCTTGGCCGCGTCGAGCGCAAAGCAGAGGAAGCCCCACTTCCGTCCCAGCGCTCGGCCGACGTTGGTCGCCCCCACGTTGCCGCTGCCGACCGTGCGCAGGTCCACGCCATGCGCCCTTGCCAGGATCACGCCGAAGGGGATGCTGCCGCAGAGGAACGCGGCCAGGATCCACCAGGGCCACGCGAGGCTCATGCCCTCATGCATGGACGCGATCCTACCGCTGCCCCAGCAGGGCTCGACATGCATGCACCACATCCGCCACGGCGATGCGGTCCATGCCGCAGAAGCGAGCCACGCGATCCGCCACCACGCCCTCGGGAAGGAACGGCTCCGCCAGCAGCTGGATCTCTCGCGTCGGGCCCACGGGTTCGTGCAGCACCGTCCATCGGGGATCGGTGGGTCCGAACAGGCTCACGCAGCGGGTTCCCAGGCCCGCGGCCAGGTGGCGGGGCCCCGTGTCGTTGGTGACCAGCAGGTCCGCTGCGGCGATGGCGCCCTTGAGGGAGCCCAGCGAGACGCCGCGATCGATCAGGTTCACGCAGGCCTCGCCTGCGCCCGTGACCACCGCTTGAACAAGTTCCACTTCCGAGGGGCCACCGGTCACGGCCACGGACCCCCGGGTGGCCACCACCAGTTCGCGGGCTAGCGCCGCGAAGCGTTCGGCCGGCCATCGCTTGTCCGGGCGATTCGCGCCGGGGTTCAGCAGGACCACGGGCCGGGGCAGTCCCTCCAGCAGACGCCGGCCCGCCTCGGCCTGATCCGGCGAGCATGACAGCCGGACGGCTCGATCGGTCACGGGCCGCTGCAGCGCCCACGCGGCCAGATCGGCGTAGCTGTCCACGGCGGAGCGGGGTCGGCCATCCCGGGGGGCGGGCAGGGCGTGACTGAGCAGCCAGCTTCGGCCATCACGGCCCCATCCAAGCCGCAGCGGGGCACCGGTGGCCAGCGCGAACAGGGCGCTCCTTGGACTGTTGGGCAGCAGCAGCACGGCGTCGAAACGCATGGTGCGGAAGCGGCCGCTTCCGGTGAACGGCCCGAGCCAGCCGCGCATGTCATGCACGTGGAATTCGTCGAAGAGGGGCAGGCCCTCAAGCACGGCCTGCAGGCCGGGCCTGCCCATCAGGTGGATGCGAGCCTGGGGCAACTCCCCTCGCAGGGCATGCAGGGTTGGCGTGGCCATCACCGCATCACCCACCCACGAGGGCAGCACCACCAGCAGCTTCCGGGCGACGTGCAGGGGCGATCTCATGAACCGGCCCAGAGTGAACCCGATTCGCCGCGGCTTCGCCACCAGGCCGAGGTGGTCCTTCGCCACTCCGCCGCGAAGCCCAGCGCGATCACCTCGGCACCTTCCACGGTGGCGGTGACCTGATCGGCGGTCCACTCGAGCGAAACCAGTCGAACGCCGGTGCGCTCGGCGAGGGCGCGGGCAGTGGCGTCGAGGGCCAGCCGCGTCGCCCGGTCCGCCAGCGACCCTGGCTCGGCCGCGTGCAGCGTGACCACGCCGGCGCTCACGCGCGGTGCATCCTCGTGCAGGATTCGCCGGGCGGCCGCGTGCAGGTCCGGCGCAAAGAAGTCGGCCACGCTTGCGGCGCTTGCGCTTCCAAGAAGCACGCTGCGGCACCCCGCGGCGGCGCCGGCCGCGGCATCGCGCTCCTGATCGCCCACCATCCAGCTTCGGGCCAGGTCCAGGCCGCCCTCGGTGGCGGCGGCCAGCAGCATGCCCGGCTGGGGCTTTCGCCAGGCGTGCTCGCGGCGGTAGCGCTCCACGGTGCCCTCGGGGTGGAAGGGGCAGAAGTAGAAGGCGTCGATCGCGCGGTCGAGTCCGGTTGCCTGCCGCAACAGGCGTTCAAGGCGCTCGTGCGTTGCGTGCACCGCGGGCTCGTCGTAGCGGCCGCGGGCCACGCCGCCCTGGTTGGTCACCACCACCAGCGTGTAGCCCGAGTCCCGAAGCAGGCGCACGCCGCTCGCGGCATGCGGCAAGAGCTCCACGCGATCCGGGTCACCCAGATCGCCATCGTTCAGGATGAGCGTGCCGTCGCGGTCGAGGAACACCGCCGCCTTCCCGGGGGCGGCAGGGCCACCGCCGGCTGCGGCACTCACACCACCACCGCGGGCTGGGCCGAGGGGTAGTGACTGTGGGGCACGCCGTCACCGAAGCTGATGCCGATGGCGCGGCCCGCGGAGATCAGCGGATGATCCTCGGGCACCAGACGCTGCTTGCCTGCCGCATGCAGCAGATCCACGTCACCGAAGATGTTGTTCTGGCGCACGACCATGCGGTTGCGGCCGCCGAGCATCAGCGTCTGGATGGCGTGATAGCCGAAGTGCGTGGCCAGGATTCGGTCCGCGG
>JBILWQ010000056.1:0-8640 GCA_044369805.1 Phycisphaerales bacterium | reverse complement strand
CGGCGGGACCTGCGACGGCCGCATCTTCAACATCGGCAACCCGGTGAACGAGGCAAGCATCCGCGAGCTGGCCGAGATGCTGGTCGAGGCCTTCGACCGCCACCCCATGCGAAGCCTCTTCCCGCCCTTCGCGGGCTTCGCCGAGATCGAGAGCACTCGCTACTACGGGCAGGGCTACGAGGATGTCCAGCACCGCCGACCGAGCATCCGCAACGCGAAGACCTGGCTGGGCTGGGAGCCGCGCATCACCACGCGCGAGAGCGTGGAGCGGACGCTCGACTGGTTCCTTCGGCAGCACGCCCGGGCGAACGGCCTGAGCGTTCCTTCCGCTGGCGCCGGTTCGGCCCGCACCGTCGCTTCCGCCGCCCGGAAGCCCTGACCACGCCGTGGCGATCGGCCTGAGGATCGACGTGGACACCTGGCGGGGCACCCGCGTGGGCGTGCCGCGCCTCCTGACCTCGCTGGATCGACGCGGCATCCGCGGCACATGGTTCGTCACTCTGGGCCCCGACAACATGGGTCGGCACGCGTGGCGACTGCTGCGGCCTGCCTTCGCGTTGAAGATGCTCCGATCGAGGGCGACCAGCCTGTACGGCTGGGACATCCTGCTCAGGGGCACGCTGTGGCCCGGGCCGCGCATCGGCACCGGGCTGGCCGAGACGCTGCGCCTGCCGGAACGGGCTGGCCACGAGGTAGGCCTCCACGCCTGGGACCACCATCGCTGGCAGGTTGGCGCCGAAAGCCTGCCCGACGAGGCCATGAACCGGGAGATCGAGCTTGCCACGGCGGCATTCGTGCAGGTGTACGGACGCGAGCCATCGTGCGCGGCGGCGCCTGGCTGGCGATTCGATGATCGGCTGCTCGGACTGCCCGCGTCGCGACGCTTCGCCTGGCGCAGCGATGCGCGAGGCCCGGCCGTGCCCTTCCTTCCGACGCTGGGCGGCACACCGCTGCCCCAGCCGCAGGTGCCTGTCGACCTTCCCACCTACGACGAGGGTGTGCGGCGGGGACCGGACGCCGATCTGCGATGGAACGAGGACCTTCTCGCGCGGCTCGCGGACGGCAAGCCGCACGTGCTCACCATCCACGCCGAGAGCGAGGGCGGAGCGAAGGCCGAACTGTTCGAACGCTTCCTCGATGCGGCGATCGCCGCGGGCCACCGGTTCCTTCCGCTGGGCGCGTGGCTGCAGTCGTTCGGCCCACCCGCCCCGGGCCGCATCCAGCGCGGACACCTGCCCGGCCGCGAGGGCTGGCTCTGCGTGCGCGGCTAGACTCGTCGCCTCATGACGGCACGGAGGCTGTGGATCCAGGTCGGCCTGCTCTTCGGGGTGCTGTACATCGCCCTGCTGGGCATGCGTCCCATGATCACGCCCGACGAGCCCCGCTATGCGGGCATGGCCGCGGACCTGCTGTCCAGCGGCGAGTGGTTCAAGCTCCGCATGGCCGGCTTCACCTACTACGAGAAGCCTCCGATGGGCGTCTGGCTGATCGCCGCGAGCGAGGCCCTGTTCGGGCACAACGCCTTCTCGGCGCGGCTGCCTGGGGCGATGGCCTCGCTCGTCTCGGCATGCGCCGCCGGCATGGTGGCCCGGCGCCTCAGCGGCCGGGCCGAGGCGGCTCCGCTGGCGGCCATGGTGCAGCTGACGACGGCGTTTCCCATGGTCATCGGCACCGTGGTGCTGCTCGATCCCATCTTCACGGCGTTCGTGTCGCTCACGCTGGCATGGTTCCTGGCGGGCGCGGAAGCCCGCGGCCGATCCCGCGTCGCCTGGCTGCTGGCGAGCGGTGCCGCGGCGGGCATGGCCTTCCTGACGAAAGGCCTGCTCGCCTTCGCGATCCCGGCGGTGACGGCGGCGTGCTGGCTGGTTTGCGAACGTCGATGGCGCGACCTGTTCGCGCTGGCGTGGCTGCCAATCGCCGGGGCGTGCCTGCTGGCCGGCCCGATCGCCTGGCTGATCCACCGGAGCGAACCGGGCTTCTGGCGCTACTTCATCGAGGTCGAGCACTTCCGCCGCTTCTCGAACCCCGACGACAACCAGCATGCCGAGCCCTGGTGGCTGCTTGCGCTGGTGCTGGTCTGCGGCAGCGCCTTCTGGCTGGTGCTCTGGCCGCGCGTGATGTCGACCTGGGCGAGCGATCCCGCAGGCCGATCCATCCGCCGATTCTGCATGACCTGGGTGGCACTTCCGCTGCTGCTCCTGAGCCTGAGCGCGGGCAAGCTGCCCACGTACGTGCTCCCGCTCTTTCCACCCATCTCCGCCCTTGTCGCGGGGGGGCTGCTCCAATGGCGATCTGGCGTGAGCACCTCACGCGATGCAGGATCGTGGGTGGCCGTGGGACTGACGGTCTCTCTGGCCCTGGCCGCATTCGGGGTGGCGGCGCTCGGCGCCGCGAGACTGGGCATGCCCACACTCTGGAGGGGCCCCGAAGCGCCTCGATGGGTCCTGCTGGGGCTGTCCCTGCTGGCGTGGGCCGCGCTCGAGATCCGCTCGCACCGGGCCCGGACCGATGCGGCGTGGCTTGCACGAGCAGCGTGGATCCCGGTTCCGGCCCTGCTCTGCACGCATCTTCTGCTGCCCGAGGCCCTGCTGAGCGCCCCGAAGGCTCCATGGGCACTGCTGGCCAGACATGAGGGCATGCTTCGATCGGCCCACACGCTCGCCGTGATCAATTCCATGGGTCACGCGGTGAACTGGGTCACGGGCCGTCGCGATTTCACGATCGTGGGCGTGGCGAGCGAGTTCGACAACGAGCTGGATCTGCCCCAGGAACGCGATCGACGGATCCCGCATGCGGGGCTTCCGGAGACCGTCGCCCGATGGCGGGCCGCCGGTGACGTGACGCTGGTCATCGACACACCCTCGGCCGAGCGACTCGCGCGAGCGATGGGCACGGCCGTGCGGGCGCGCGAGACCGACCGAGACATCACGGTGCTGGTGCTGGCGCCGGCGAAGTGACGGACGGGTGCGGCGCATCCGGATGCGCGGCCCAGACGGCACGGATGCGGTCGTGTCGCTCCAGGAAGATCTCGATCAGTTCCGGATCGAAGGCCTTGCCCGCGTCGTCACGGATCGTCTGCAGCACCCGCTCCTCCGGCCAGGCCTGCTTGTAGGCCCGCGGGCTGCGGAGCGCGTCATACACGTCGGCGATGGACACGATGCGGGCGAAGAGCGGAATCGCCTCGCCCGCCAGCCCAGGGCCAGACACCGGTATGTGCAGCAGTCCCTCGATGTCGCCGCTGGCACCGGAGAGGTCGACCTCGCCGGGATAGCCCCTGCCGTCCCATCGCTCGTGGTGGCGCAGGGCCACGGCGTGAGCCGCGTCGTCGTAGGGATCGGACCCGGGAAGCAGCGCGGCGCCCAGGATGGTGTGCCGCTTCATGGCGGTGTACTCGGCGTCGTCGAGCTTGCCGGGCTTCTTCAGGATGACGTCGCTGATGCCCACCTTGCCCACGTCGTGCAGCATGGCCGCGGCACGAAGCGTGTCACGTGACAGCCTGGCCTCGTCCTCGCCCATGGGATGTCGCGCGAGCCAGCCATCCAGGATCTCCACGCTCACTCCACTCACCCGCTTCACGTGGGCACCAGTCTCCCGCGGGTCACGCGTCTCGGCGATGCGGGCCATGCGCTCGAGCAGCCGGCTGTCGCGCTGCGCCAGGTCGACCGCCAGGTGGTTCATGTCCCGGAGCATGCGCCGCATCTCCGGCGCCCCATGTTCACGCACGCGCGTGGCGTAGTCACGCCGTCCAAGGCGGGCCGCGAAGCGGCGGACCTCCTCGATCGGCCTCAGGATCACGCGGGCTCCCCACCAGCCGAGCACCATCGCGAAGAGCAACGACATCGCCATGGCGGCGACAACCGTCAGCAGCACCCGCTGCACGTAGTCCGAGGCCTCCTCAAGATGGATGCCGACGGACACCACGCCCGTGCCGCCCCCGATCGGCGCGTTGGCAGCGAACCATCGCTGCAGTTCGCCCTGCAACCATCCGCCCGTGGGCCGGTCGACCGACGGCTGGGCCGAGGGTTCGTCGCACGCGATGGCGATCACGTCGCCTCGCGCGTACACGGTCCGGTCATGACCGGAGGTCTGGACCTCGGCGAGAATTCTCCAGCGATCACCCTCCGGGGTCATGATCACGGCGCAGGTCCACAGTCCCTCGCCATCGTGGTTGAGCTGCTCGAGCGCGTGCCGAAGCAGGCTCTCGGCCGCAACCACTGGGCTTTCCGCCGTCTCGATCTCGAGGCGTGCGGGGGTCAACCCCGCCTGATCGAGCTGGGTCGCGAGCAGCACCGCGACATCCTTGGCCGCTCCAAGGCTCACCTTCTCGAGGCTGTTGCGCGTGATGCGAAGGCCCAGGAACCCCATGAGCAGGGCCGAAGCCACGGCCACCGCCCCCACCACGGCCGCGACCCTGGCGCGGAGGCTCAGGCTTCGCGTCGACATCGTTGAACTGGAGCGGAAAAAGAGCCGCCGACCGGGGTCGAACCGGTGACCTGCTGATTACAAATCAGCTGCTCTGCCAACTGAGCTACGGCGGCGTGAGGCATCAACGGTGCATGGTACACGCATGCCACCGCGATTCAGCGAATGGCGCCGCGGTCACGCCCGCTTCAACCGAGAATGCTGCGCCGACGCTTCACGTAGTCCCACACCACGAAGCGGTCGAGTTCCCTGCCGGCCACGAAGAACACCCGCCCGCCCGTGCCCTCGGCCATGCGGTGGGCGAACTGCACGTCGTCGTCCGTCTGGCTCCAGCTCGGCAGCAGGAACACGTTGATCGTGATGCCCGCCTCCGAGCATCGGGTGGCCTCGCGCATCGTCTCGCGCTCGGTGCGAGGGTCGGGCGGATAGAGCATGAGCAGCTGGCTGCCCTCGAAGTGCGCCGTCGGCAGACCGTCCGTGATCAGCATGACCTGCCGGTTCGGCGTCGGGCGCCCGCCAAGCCACTGCCTGGCCAGCTGCAGCGATCGCTGGATGTTGGTGAAGTGCAGCGGCAGGTCCATCTCGGTGATGCCGGGATCGGACATGTCCGCCCGCAGCCGCACCACCGGCTGGTGGATGGTGACGGGCTTGGGCATGATGCCCGCGATCTCGCCGGGCGCCCGCAGCCGAGCCACGGTGTACATCTCGATGAACTGCAGGAAGTCGCCCGGGTACTCCGAGCGGATCAGGCCATCGAGCGCCATCGCCATGCGCTTCGCCTGCATGTACTGCCCGCCGTGCCTCATGGAGCCCGACATGTCCAGGATGACCGCCGTGGCGCACTTGGGCTGCTGCCGCGTGCGGTGCACGACCATGTCCTCGCCGCGGAGGCGCACCGGAACGCCTGGCACACGCGGTCCCTCCGCCGCCTCCCGAACCAGCGCGTTCAGCAGGCTCTGCGGAAGGTCCATCGCCGAGGGGCTGTCGCCGAATTCCCATGGCCGCGTCGCCGGAAGCTCGACCGCGCCATCGGTCGAGACGACCCCCTCGTGCCGGCCGCTGCGGGCCGCCTGCAGATCGCTGAAGATGGTGGCGAGCAGCCCTCGCTGGTACAGCCGCATCGCCTTGGGCGAGACCTGCCAGCCACCCTCGGGGGTGCGCGACAGCCCCGCCTCCTCGGCCAGCCGCTCGAGCAGCTCGTTCACCCGCCGCTGCAGTTCGCGCATCGACTCCACCTGTTCCTGCGGGGCGAACTCCGAGAGTTCGTCGAGATCGATGATGGCGGGCTTCGCGTTCTTCAAGGCCTCGCGCAGCTGCTCGAGCAGGCGCTCGATGCGATCGAGCTCGTCCGCCACCTCGAGCGCGCGCTCCAACGAGAGCGTCTGGCGACCCGTGAAGGCATGGCGCGACCGCATGGCATCGATGCCGTACCGCTCGCGCAGACGCTCGAGGGCCACGGTGAGCGCTCGTTGCGGCGCCGAGCCCTCCGGAAGCCGGTACCACAGCCGCTCGAGATCACGCAGCTGCTCCTGCTCGATCGCCCGGGCGATGCGCCGCTGCAGGTCGGACGCCTCCGACAGCAGGGCCCGCTGCGCCGCCTCGCGGAAGGCCTCCGCGGCCTCGCGTGCCGCGGGCTCCGGGTCGAAGGTGGCGAGGATCTTCGCCTTGCGAGCCTCGAGCAGCTCGATGAGCGCCTCGATGCTGGGGCCGAGGCCCTGGATCTGCGACGGGTCGATGCGCACCGCCTCGGCCAGTTCCTCGTCGGTGAAGCGCCGCATCGAGCCAGTCGCCATGAGATGCTCGAACGCGCCCCTCGCGGCGCCGCCCGCGTCGGAGGGCCGAGCCGAGCCGAAGCGCACCGCGTCGAACCCCAGGTAGGTGTGGAACGCGCCGCCGAGCGGCTGCCGCGGGGGTTCGCCTGGCATCGAGGGCACGGTCACTTGAACTCGTACGACGTGCGGCCGTGCTTCACGACGCGGCTGACCTGGTCGCCCGCCCACAGTCCGGCGAGCACGAACTCCACGCACGACGCCCGAACGGCCGGGTCGCCGCTCGCGTTCACCTCGAAGGCCTTGTCCCACGCCTCCGGCACGGCCCGCACACGCTCGGCGTACTGCTCGCTCGGCACCAGCTCGCCCACCTCGATGCGCACGCCCTTACGGAAGGCCTCGGCGATGTCATCGAGTCCGTGCTGGTCGACGTACTCCTTGAACACCGTCCCCACCGCCTCGGCCACGATCGCCTCGATCACCTGCCGCTCGCCCATCTGGTGCGTGCCCATGAGGTCGAGCTCGAGCTTGCCCAGCGCCGAGGCGTGCAGGTGCGCCAGGTCGCTGATGCGCGGCACCGCCGGCCGCTCGCCCAGCTGGATGCCGCGGCGACGCGCGCCGGCGACCATCGTGCGCCAGTTCGACACGCTGAAGCGCGCGCTCACGCCGGAGGACTGGTCGACGAACTGGCTGCGTCGCGCGGCGACGGCGATCTCCTCCACGACGCGTTCCATGAAGGGCGGCACCAGCACCGGGAAATCGCCGCCCAGGTCGAGCCCCGCCTCCTGGCGCGTGATCGCGATGCCGACGTCCCGCTCGCGCGGATAGTGCGTGACGATGGTGCTGCCGATGCGGTCCTTCAGCTGCGGAATCACCTTGCCGCTGCGGTTGTAGGTGCTCGGGTTCGCGCTGAACACCAGCAGCACGTCCAGATCGAAGCTCACCGGGTAGCCGCGGATCTGCACGTCGCGCTCCTCGAGCACGTTGAACAGGCCGACCTGCACCAGCTCGTCCAGGTCGGGCAGCTCGTTCATGGCGAAGATGCCGCGGTGCATGCGCGGCACCAGGCCGAAGTGCAGGGCCTCCTCGGCGCCCATCGAGGTGCCCGCCGCGAGCCTGGCCGGATCGATCTCGCCGATCAGGTCGGCGAACTTGGTGCCGGGGGCCAGCCGCTCGGCATAGCGGTCGGCTCGATGCCACCAGGCGATCGGCACCGACTCGGGCGGCATCGACGCCAGCATCTCGCGGCCCGCCCGCGTGATCGGCCGCTCCGGATCCTCGTGCACCGGGCAGTCGGGAAGGTCGAGGTGCGGCAGCCACTCGTCCAGAAAGCCCGGCAGCGTGCGCATGAGCCGGCTCTTGCCCTGCCCCTTCTCGCCGAGGAACAGCAGGTCATGGCCCGCGATGATCGCCGTGGCCAGATCGGGCAGCACCGTGTCGTCGTACCCGATGATTCCCGGAAAGAGGCTCGAGGCTCCACCCTGCCCCTCGGCGACGGCCTTCGCCAGGGCCCGCTCGAAGTTGCCTCGCAGTTCCTGCTTCACGGTGCGAGAACGCCAGCCGGAGGCGCGGAGCGCCGCGAGGGTTCGGATGGCCGGCGGTGCGTTGGTGCTGGTTCGTTGCATGGTGGATGGCTCCGGGCTGCCGGGTCGGCAGGCCTCATCCTAGGAGGGCCCATGCGCCGGGTCCGCAGGATCGGGCTCGCATGTCCCCAGGTTCGCACCAGATCCCACGCCACCTCCCGCTCGCGCGTGCCCCCCGCCCGAGGGGTGCCTACCGATCGCCGCCGCCCTGCAGCAGCATCTGCACGAAATGCCGGATGTTCTCGCCGCCCTGCACCGAGATCGAGGTGAACTCGAGGCAGGCCAGCGCACGCCCCTCACGCTCGAAGGCCCGAACCACGCGGGCATACACGTCGGTGTCGCCCGAGCCGCCCCTGGCGAAGTGCAGGTGCAGCTTGAGCTCTGCGTGCGCGGGCACCGGCCCGGCCATCTCGGCCAGGGCGCCGTGGTAGCCGATGTCGAGGATCGTGCCGCGGAACATGCCGGGCACCACGGCCTTGTGCTCCACCCGCTCGTACTCGAAGGGCATGCGGGTCTCGACACGCGGGCTCTTCCGAACCTCCTGCCGAGGCACGGGCTTGCCCAACGAGGGAATGCCCAGCACCTCGTGCAGGTGCACCTGCTCGCGCTTGCCCTTCACGTACACCGGCATGGGCTCGCCCAGCTCCACACGGCCCTGCACGAGCCTGCGCGTGGAATCGCTGATGAGCACCTGCCCGCGAAGGCTGTACGCCTCGATGCGGGAGGCCAGATTCACCTCGTCGCCGATCACGGTGTATTCCGCGTGCAGGTCGGAGCCCAGCAGCCCGGCGATGACCGCGCCGGTGTTGATGCCGATGCCCATGTTCAGCTCGGGCAGCCTGCGATCTCGGTGCTCGCGGTTCATC
>JBILWQ010000055.1:0-8642 GCA_044369805.1 Phycisphaerales bacterium | reverse complement strand
GTCCACGTGGTGAAGTAGTCGCGACCTGTGGTGTCCGCCGCGTTGCCAAGCATGATGCCCGGGAAACCCGCCGGTGCCGTGATGGTCTCACCCTGCACTGGAGGACCGGGGTTGTACAGGGTCAGCGGATCCGAGGCCGGCCGGACAAGCACCGTCGCGGTCGAGGGTGGGAAGCACCCGCGGACACCCCGTGGCTCATCGAAGGAGAGCCGAGGACCGGTGGGCGGTTCGCCAAGCGGCGAGCCCAGCAACTTGGGCAGATCACGAGTTCCGCCGCCGGGGAATGGACTGGTGTCCTCCGCTGGCGGAAGCGTGATCCGGGCGCAGGCACTCCAGAAACGGCCACCGGTCACCAGGTTGGTGTCGAAGTTGGCGGCTGGATCCTTGAACATCTCCACGGTTCCACCGGGCGGCACGGCCTTGATCTTGGCACTGAAGTGATCCAGGCCTGGATCGGCATCAAAGCGGTCCACTTCAAGCGCAAGTCCCTCCGTCTCCTCGGTGGCACGCAGTTCCCACCGACGAGTCGTGGCGTTCCAGCGACCCAGATTCTTCGTGAGCAGCTGCCTGTTCGCGGCCACGGCGCTGGGATCGCGAATCACCCGCTGCAGCACGATGCCTCGCTTGAGCGGATTGATGCTGGCCACTTCGCTGGTCGTCGGGAACGGCGCTTCCTTGAACAGGCGATCCTTGAACACGGCCAGACTGGTGATCCTGGCCTTGTTGGGATCGCCATCCGGCTGCATGGCATTCAGCAGCTTGCTGGCCGGAATGGGATCCGTCGCCGTGGGGTCCGTGAAGTCGACGCGGTAGAGCGGCCACGATCTCGGACTGGTGGCCTTGGGCTGCGGATCAAGCCGCGCAGCATCGGTGGCAAGCTCGGTGAAATCAGGCTTGTCGAGCAATTCGTACAGGTCGAAGTAGTCCAGCCATCTTCGGCGGAACCACGGATCCCACTGCGCCACCTTGGGCAGGTCACCCTGATGCTGAGGCAGCACGCCTGCTCCGCCCGGGTCCCCGGTCGGATTGCCCAGCACGTTGGCGATCAGGTACACGGTCGCCGTGGCAGGCGCCGCTTCGGTTCCCGGATTGAGCATGAGCGGGACCGGGCGGCCGTCGACATCCGTGATCACCGCCCCGTTCGAGTCCGTCTCGTAGTCTGGAAAGTCGTATCGCTGCCCGAAGATCTCCAGTCGGAAGTCCCCCAGCCGGATCGGCTCGTTCCACGGATTGGCCACCTGGATCACCAGGATGGGCGTGCGGATCTCGTTGAGTTCATCGCGATCGGTGTCCACGCCCGAGGCGAACTCCGGCCGACCAGCGGTGGTCGGTGGCTGGATGATGCCGTCCGCGATCGTGGGGTTGCCGATCCGCCCATTCACCACGGCCACGAACTTGTTCCCGTTGTTCGCGGGATCCGTCGGGAAATCCTTGGTCTTCACGATCGCCGGCTCGATCTTGCCCCCGATGCTGGTGGTGGTGGCCGGATACACCCAGCCGAAGAAGCACTCGGTCAGGAAGGGGTGCTTGGCCACGCCGGGAAAGACAAGGTTCGCGGTATCAGGTCCCGGATCCTGGAAGGCAGTGGAAGGGAATTCGGAGTTTGGCAGCGCGGCCGCCGGAGAACTTGGGTCAACCGCTCGCACGGCCTGGGCCGAGGCGGATCGCTCCCGCATCATCTGCGGCTGGCCACTCATGTCGTCGAAGTCGACCCCGTTGAACTCCCTGGCCGACATGGGGCCCGACGGGCTCCGGCTCGGCATGGGCACGAGATTCGGCAGGATCGGCTGCCAGATCGGACGAAGCCCGAGATCCCTGCCTGCAAACGCTGGATTCGCCGTCAGTTCGCGCATTCGGGTCGGACGAGCTCGCCAGGTCGCCAGATTCGCCGCCAGACTCGCCGTCATGGCCTCGGTGCTCCAGGCACTGCGCCACGCGAACAGGTTCGAACCCAGCCCGACGGTCGACTGGCCTGACGCGTTGGTCACCTCCGGATTCGCACCCTCGGCGACCCGCGCATCGAGACCCAATCTGAGCTGATCGATGAAGCGATCCGTGTAACTGGCATAGGCCACATCCGCGGTACCTCCCTGCAGGCCCGCCTTGAGGGGACCAAGCAGTTCGACCGTGGGCAGGTTCAGGGGGTCCGCAAGGTCGCCCGCGTCATCGATCGCCGTCCAGTCCAGCCGGTTCCGCTGTGGCGAGTGCGTCCGCAGTGCGGCCCGAAGGCGCTGACGCGAATCCCGGGCGAACTCGAGCATGGCCCGACGTTCTTCCGGGACGCTGTAGGCGTAGCGGTACTTCGGCAGGCCCTCCTCGTCGGTGGTGAACGTGTCGATCAGCAGCGGCCGTCTGAGGTCAAGCTTGCGGTTGAACGTCTCGAAAATGCGAACCCCCCGCCGCCAGTCCCGGCTGTCGAGAGAAGGATTTGCGCTCGAGAAACTGGGCGACCGACCGTCCGGGAACGGATCACCCGACGTCGAAGCACGCCACAGGTCGTAAACGCCCCACTGCAATTCCTGGCCGTCGATGCGGCCATCGTTGTTCTCGTCGCGAGGCCCTGGTGCCTCCGGATGCAGATTCAGCCAGAGCATGGCGCTCTGGAAGCTCTCTCGGGGATTCATCGAAGGCGCCAGATAGGGCCGCCCGGTCCACAACCACGGCGGCATGAGTTCGTTCCGCTGGCCCGACAGGGCCGTCACCTTGCGCCGCATGTCCTTCACAAGCTGAGCGCTGGTCAACTGCGCACCGCCCGGACCGCCCTCAGCGCGAAGCACGCTGGATCGCAGCACCGAATCCAGGATCTCGAAGTCCTTGTCGCGCACCATGTCGTCGCTGTTGAGCGCCTTTTCCAGACGGCTCATGTTGGTGCTGTCGTTGTTGCCGGCGAACGCTCTCAGCTCGACCTCGTCGCTGGCGTCGAAGGGCCGGATCCGGAGTGCGCGGCCCCCGATGTCCCGCACCGTGGCGGTCGGCAGGAGTTCCTGTGCCTCGATCCTTCGGGTCGAGCCGGGAGCGCCGAAGTCGAATGGCGCGAAGATCCGCATCTCGCCGTCCAACGCCGACTGGAACCACCGCGTCCGCTCCACGGAACGCATCATGGGGCCATTGATGTTGTCCCGGGGCAAGGTGCCCCACAGGAATCGGTACCAGGGCTGCCAGTCAACGCTGGAGCCCGAAGACGGGATGCCGACCAGCGGCTCCGCCTGCTGGGGCCGGACCGGTCCGCCCGGGCCGTAAACGTCGATCGCGGGCCCGCCGTCCGGACCGAATTGCGAGGCAAGCCACGGCTGCAGCCGCAGCCCGGCGCCAGGCGGGCCGTAGAAGTACGGCGCCCAGAAGGTGCGCTTGTCGGCATCCGTCTCGGTGCTTCGCTGGTCCGTCATGCGCACGCCCAGCGACTGCAGCATGCTGGGAGATCCATCGTCATGATTTGGACTGGTATTGGGATCCTGGGGCGTGGGACGTCCGGCGAATCGATAGGGATCAAACGCCATCCCGAATCCCGTCCGGCTGGTCAATGGCGTCTTGAAAGCCGCGGGATTGCCCCCTGCTGCAGGGTCCCTCGGATCCAGCGTTCCGAAGCTGAAGTTCCATTCGTTGTCGAAGAGACCGGTCCGCGTGTCGGTGAGCGCAAAGTTCAGGCTTGGCGCCGCGGTCACGGCGAGCTCGGGCTGCGAAGTCACCACCGCGAGATCCGCCGGGGTGAACCCGATCGTGGTGCGGCGGTCGAACCGCGTCGCCACGTTGAGATCGAGCATGCCCGCATTGTCGATCACGCTGACCCCCACCACCGTGCGCACATTCCGTTCCTTGCCGACCGGCGCAAGGAACCAGAAACTGTCGGTGAAGCCATCGCCGTCCGCATCGGCGAATGTGCGTGCAACGATGTTCCGGGGCGTGCCCTCGATGTACTCGTCGCCGGGGGGCACCGGTTCCGCGTCCGGATCATTCGTGCGGCCAATGCCGAGCGGATCATCGAGCTTTATGAAATTGGGAAGCGCGTCGGCGCGGTACTTGGAGAGTCCGGCGGCTGAATGCGCACGCTCCGCCACCGTGGCTCGATAGCCGTTCCGAGAGAGCCAGAGGTTGCGTCGCCTGGTGAACTCGCTCACCCACGCGTTGTCCGCGCTGGTCGGACTGGTCGCGGCAACCGGAATCCGGTTGGGAGCCAGATCAGCCCACCACTGCTCGTACGGGGTCCCGAAGCCATCGGACTCGTCGTACATGGAACCCTGCCGAAGACTCCCCTCGACATCGGCGATGTCGGTGACCAAGCGCCAGCCATTGGACGGCGTGGGGATCCAGGACAGGTGGGCCCAGTGACTGAAGAACGAGCCGCCCGGCGTGGGCACGAACTGACGGGCGGTGGGCGATCCAAGGTCCACCGCGCGGACGGGTTCCGTGCTTCGAAGCCAGCGCGTGTCGCCAAAGCCCGGGTTCCCCAGGGGGTTTCCGTAGACGGCGCCACTCATGGATGGCGATGTCGATCGAATGAGCCACGGCGTGCCCCTGGAGGGGTCCGAGACGGGATCGGTGAAATCCGGCCAGTTGGTCCACGGAGCCACCTGGTACGGCGGATAGTTGTAACCGTCGGGGAAACCGTCCGGGGTTCGTGTGATGCGGCGAGGATCTCCGGGTTCCTGTCCGAACCCCGCAACGGAGGGCAGCATCAGGTTGCTCTGCGTGTCGCCTGCGGTTCCCTGCCCGGCCCTGGGCGGAGCGCTCTCCACGCCATACCGAATGGCCTCGGGAGGCGGCGGCAATCGATTTCCAGCGCTGTCCCCGCCGACGATGTTCCCGGAAGCCGTCGGATCGATCGGCTTCACGAAGAGGTGCATGGCCACCTCGGATGCAAGTTGCTTGGAGATGCTCTCGGCTCTCCGGCTCTCGCCCGCAGTCTCCTGAATCGCTGACGCGGTGATGCGCTGGGCACGCGTCCGGCTCAGGTAGGCGGCGGCGATGAGCGTGAGCAGCACCAGCATGGCGCTGACCATGACCAGGGCATTGCCGGGACGTTCGTGCATGCGGGTGTGCTTCATGGGGAGACCGGCTGGGGAAGATCGACGATGAACTGGTAGGTGCGTCCTGACGGCATGGTCAACTTGGGGTCATGCAGTGTGAAGGTGAACCGCAGTGCCGTTGGCCATGGCGTGTAGTCGGGGTTCAACTGCCGCTTGCGGATGTTCGGGTCCACGGTCTTCCGTTCGACGGTGGTGTAGGGCCGATCGCCGTTCCAACCGAACGCGGCCCGATAGACGTAGACCGGCACACCCGCCCCGAACGGCTGCTTGAGTCCGCTCGACCCCTCGATCCGGACCGGGTCGATGGGAGGGCCAGCCACCGCGACCACCGCCATGTCGCTCTGCTGCGCGGTGCCGGCCTCAACGGTGCCTGCCGACGCCGACTTGAGGACCTGGATGGCCGTCGCATGGGTCAACGTGCCCGTCCCCGGCGGGAACTTGGCTGCCCCGAGCATGGCGGCCTGACTTGTTGGAAGGCCTCCAGCCAGCGTGGTGGCCCCTGATCGCTGAGCCGGAGGAAGCAGCGTGTCGGGGATGCCGAACCACGGCATCTTCGGGGTCACGGAACTCAGGATGTCGATGCGCCCCGGGAAGCCGGGAACGGGACCGGGCCATGATGCCAGCATGACACCGGGCAGCGGAATGTCGTTGATCCGCCCCGAGTGCGTGCTGTCAGGCAGGGCATCGGCCAGCTGTGGCGTGCCGTCAAGCGTGAGCTGCCGACCCACACCCTCGGCCCACGTCCAGTCGACCTGGAAGGAACTGCAGTTGCCTGCAAGGGTTCCTGCGGTTGTCATGATGTCGGAGCGGTCCATGCTGGGCGCTGTCCGTTCCGCCCTCGGCCAGCCCCACATGCCCTCGAGGTCGGCCGCAGGAACCGGCAGCGGTCCTCCGAAAAGCGAATTGCTGAGGCGATGCCGGACGGAACCGTTGGGCGCCGGGTTGGCGGTGTTGGGATCGGCGCCCTTGTTCCATGGCAGGAGTCCGCCGGCCGATGAGTCGAGGTCCCGCTGCCTCTCGAGGAACTGGCGGAAGTCCGCGAAACTCGTGGCGGCCACATCCACGCGGGCAGTCATGAGCCTTCGGTCCGGAAAGATGTCGGTCTCGTTCAACCACTCGCCGTTGCGGATCGGGTTGTAGTCGGCGCGGATTGCCGTGCCCTTCTGCGCGATGCCCGGGGCACTGTTGGGCGGCATGCCGCTGAAGCGGCTGCCGCGGTAGTAGAGCGGACCATCCTGGGTTGCCGAACCTCCGTCGTCAGCCAGGAGCACGGCCTGCCGGGAGAGGGTCCATCGACGGGCTTCCGGCTGCGATCCGAAGGCAAGGGCTGGCGAAGGCGTTGCGTCACTGTCGAAGAACGCGATCGACATCTTCGGCGCGCCCGGCGGCTGCCATGTCCAGGGCACGACAGGCCCCTGGCCTGAGGGGTAGCTGAACAGGTCGGCATCCGGCCGCTGCGGAGGGCTCACTCGCGCGTTGCTCACCAGTTGCGGGAACTGGAGACCATGCCCCAGCCGCACGAGCTGTTCCCACGCCCCGCCCTCGGTGTTCAGCACCAGATTGCCCCCCTTGTACGTCTCCACGGAATACCCGTAGCCGGTGGTGTTGCCACCGCTAGAGCCCTCGAAATTCTTGGTGGGCTCCTGACCCTTGGCCATGAAGACCACCTGGTCGCAACGCAGGAAATCGGTCGGAGGCCGCGTGGGATCGAGCAAGGGTGCGGTGGGCTGGCTCCAGATCTTCTGGTTCGTGTCGTTGCGCACGGCCACGCACTGGATCACCAGGAACCCTTGGGTGCTCATGCGTGACACGTCGCGTCGGATCGTGCGCTCGATGGCCGTGGCGAGCGACTGGAGATCCGCATTCGCCTCACCAAGACCGGCCACCTTGCTGGTCGCACCGAAGATGCGGGCGGTGGCGGCAATGATCGCGAGCAGCACCAGGATGCTGACCAGCAATTCCACTAGCGTGAACGCGCGACGCTGCATGGCCTACAGATCCTCCACGGCGGCGTAGACCGGTGTCAGGTCATTCCCGTTCGCGTCCTGGAGCGGCACGAACCAGATGTCCTCGATGCCGCGAACGGCGTCTCCGCCGGAGCCTGGAGTGCAGATCAGGCCTTCCTCCGCCGACGGAAATGGCGCGGGACGATAGGGGTTCGGCCGGGCGTTCAGGTCCACCAGCGCATTGGCATAGGGTTGTCGGGGGACAGGCTTGGCCAGCGTGACGGGACCGTCTGCGCGCGTCCGTCGTCCGTTGATCACACGATGCACGTTGCCGAACCGGTCGACGAACCACTGGCCCGGTGCCTGCCACCCATCCGAGTAGCCCAGCGAAATGACCGCTGGATCGTCGGTGGCCCGGGCTGCATCACTGGGCTCGGTTCCCGGCACGCTCGAGTCGTCTCGGCCGGGGCCGTAGAGAGCGGCGTCGCGCGTCTTGCCGACCTTGGCGTCGAGCCCGCCCGCCCCCCAGGGCACGCCTGCACTTGGACCATCGACGCGGCGGAGATTCAAGGCGGACCCCGAACGGGATGACGCAAGCTGCGGGACCGAGGGTCGCTTGGCCAACTGCGTCCCGAAAGTCGGGTCAAGCACGCCGTTGACCGCCGCCACCGTGTACGGCGTGCCGGTGGCCCCGTTGCCGCCGCGAAGTCCGGTGAGGTTGCCCACGCGGTACACGAACACGGCGACCTGGATCCGCCCGCCGTTGCGGCGGAACATGCAGTCCCAGACGTAACTGGGCTGATCCACCGCACCGGTTGCATTGCTCGGCATGGGCCAGTATCGCTCGCGCTGGGTGATGAACGAGGCAGGTTCGGTGATCACGTTTCGGGCATCCGTGGAGGCTCCTGCAGCCGGAACCCCAGTCAGTGTGCCGGATCGCCCCAACCGCCACGCGTAGTTGACCTGCCGAACGTCCTGCAGTTCGTCGTATCGGGAGCGGCTGTAGGGCACCCCGTACACCGCATGGCGGCCATCCGTCAGGTACTCGATGCCCTCCGGCAGTTCGGTCAGGAAATCCGAGAGCCCGAATGCTGTCGCGGCGTTGGAGCGGCCCGCCCGCCGCCGGGTGTAGAGCAGACTGAAGATGTCGACCATGCCCTGCTCATCGACGTCCGTGGTCGCAGGATCGTCCTTGAGCACCACGCCAGGACGTTTCCAGTTCCAATCACCGCTGATCGTGGTTGGCTGGGTCACGCCCGAAGAACTTGCCGCATTGGGACCGGACTGCTCGAGCGGACAGGGATCCCGGGCCACGACCGCCGACCCGGGTGGCGTGAACTCCTCGTACGTTCCGAAGTCCTCGGGTCTTACCCGGCTCCG
This sequence comes from Phycisphaerales bacterium, assembly GCA_044369805.1. Taxonomy (GTDB): domain Bacteria; phylum Planctomycetota; class Phycisphaerae; order Phycisphaerales; family SM1A02; genus SYAC01. The sequence continues at coordinate 292 of JBILWQ010000055.1, read as the reverse complement.
GATCAGATCGAAGGCGTGCTTGGCCACGATGGGGCCGTAGACCTCGTCCTCGCTGGCCTGCTGCTGGGCGATGCCCGCGGGAAAGAGCGCGGCCACGCTGATCATCCCGATGCCCAGGATGAAGATGGCCAGGATGAGCTCGACCAGCGTGAAGCCCCGCCTCATCGCGCCTTCACCTCCGCCCGCCCCGTGTTGCGGTTGATGACGATGCGGTCGGCGAACTGGTTGATGAACTCGCTCTGCTCGCAGCGCATGCGTTCCTGGCCAGCCCCATAGTTCGCGCACGGCGTGT
>JBILWQ010000004.1:0-22461 GCA_044369805.1 Phycisphaerales bacterium | reverse complement strand
TTGATGCCGATGTTGTGCACCTTGAAGCCGTTGTTCGACAGGATGATGTCGACCAGGTTCTTGCCGATGTCGTGCACGTCGCCGGCCACGGTGGCCAGCACCATGCTCGCCTTGGGCTTCTCGGCCACGCCCGACTTCGCCATATGGGGCTGCAGGTGCGCCACGGCCTTCTTCATCACGCTCGCGCTCTGCAGCACGAAGGGCAGCTGCATGGTGCCTGCCGCGAACAGGTCACCGACCGTCTTCATGCCGGCCAGCAGGTGATCGTTGATGATGTCCAGCGGCGGGTACTTCGCCAGCGCCGCGTCCAGCGTGGCGTCGAGCGCCGTGTCGTCGCCATCCACGATGTGTCGCTGCAGTCGCTCCTCGATGGGCAGGTCCGCCAGACCCTTCCGCTCCGTGGTCTGCTCAACGCCATCCGGAAAAAGCCCGATGAAGTGCAGCAGCGGGTCGAAGTCGGTCGGCTGCCCCACGGGGCGATCGGCACCGCGCCGGTCGAAGATCAGCCACTCGGCGGCCTCGCGCTGCTCCGCGGGAATGCGGTTCAGTGGCAGCAGCTTGCTGAAGTGCACGATCGCGGCGGTGAGCCCGCGCTGCCTCGCCTCGTGCAGGTAGACGCTGTTGAGCACGGCGCGTGCCGCGGGCTTCAGTCCGAAGCTGATGTTCGAGAGCCCAAGCAGGATTCCACACTCGGGGAAGCGTCGGGCGATGAGCTCAATGCCCCTGAGCGTCTCCACACCGAGCCTGCGATCGTCCTCGTTGCCGGTGGCGATGGTGAAGGTGAGCGGATCGAAGAGCAGGTCGCTCTCGTCCAGCCCCCATTTCCGCGTGAACAGGTCATGGATCCGCTCGGCGATGGCCAGCTTGCGCTCGGCGGTCTTGGCCATGCCCGCCTGCGGATCCTCGTCGATGGTCAGGGCCACGCACGCTGCGCCATACCGCTTCAGCAGCGGACACACGCGGTTCATGCGCTCCTCGCCATCCTCCAGGTTGATGCTGTTCACGATGCACCGGCCGCCCGCGCGCTTCAGGCCCTCCTCCAGCACGCCGGCCTCGGTGCTGTCGAGCATCAGGGGCGCGTTCACCTGCCGCACGATGCGGCTGGCCACCTCACCCATGTCCCTCACGCCGTCGCGCCCCACGAAGTCCACGCAGAGGTCGATCAGGTGGCTGCCGTCGCGCATCTCCTCGCGCGCCATGCCCACCAGCTGGTCCCACTGCTCCTCGTCGAGCAGCCGCTTGAACTTGCGGCTGCCGTTGGCGTTGGTGCGTTCGGCCACGATCAGGAAGCTGTTGTCCTGCTTGAACTCCGTGAAGCCGTACAGGCTGCTGCAGCCCGGGGCCTGCGGCGTGATCCCGCGGGCCACGCGGGACCGGCGTTGCCCCACCACCTCGCGCAGCGCGCGGATGTGCTCGGCGGTGGTGCCGCAGCAGCCGCCGACCAGGTCCACCTTGAATTCCTCCACGAAGCGTCGCATGGCCTCGGCGAAGCCCGCAGGCTGCAGCGGATACTCGGTGCGGCCCTCGACCAGCACCGGAAGTCCGGCGTTGGGCACCACGCTCACCGCGCGGTCCCAGTGCTTCGTGAGGTAGGCCACATGCTCGGCCATCTCCACCGGGCCCGTGGCGCAGTTCAGGCCCAGACTGGCTATCGGGAAGGGCTTCAGCGCGTTCACCACCGCGGCCATGTCGCTGCCGAGCAGCATGGTTCCGGTGGTCTCCATGGTCACGCTGACCAGCAGCGGGATGTCCTCGTGGGACAGGCTCCGCTCCGCGAGCGCATCCAGGCACGCGTTGATGGTGCACTTCACCTGCAGCAGGTCCTGGCAGGTCTCGATGAGGAAGCAGTCCACACCGCCATCGATGAGGCCTCGCGCCTGCTCGCGGTACGAGTCGAGCATCAGGTCCCACGTGGTGTTGCCCAGCGTGACCAGCTTGGTGCCCGGGCCCATGCTGCCCGCCACGAACCTCGGCCGATCCTTCGTGGCGAACTTCGCGCAGGCCGCCCGCGCAATCTCGGCACCGCGCCGATTCAGGTCGCGGGTCCAGTCCACCATCTCCTGATCGAACTCGGCTCCGACGAGCTTGTTGGAACCGAAGGTGTCGGTCTCGACCACGTCGGCGCCCGCGGCCAGGAAGCCCTCGTGGATGCGTTGGATGACATCCGGCCGGCTGCGGACCAGGATGTCCGTGCAGTTGTCGCGGCCGAGGTAGTCGGCTGGGCCGCAGTCCGGGCAGGCGTGGATGCTGGTGCCCATGGCCCCGTCGATCACGAGCACCTGCGAGCGAAGCGCGTCAAGGAAGCGGGAGGCCATTCCGCGGCAAGGTACGACGACCCGCCCCTCCTTTCAACCGTCCATCCGGATATACGGATGGCAACGGACGAAAGGCCGTACCACGGCTTGGTCAACGTCCGGAAACATGTCGCCGACAGGGGATCAATTCCCGATTTCATCGAAGTGAAAACATCTCGGCGGCCCCGCAGGTGGCCTCGCGGCCACACACTCTCGCCTCGTGAACCCCACGCATCGCCGCCTCGCCGGCCTGCTCGCTCTTGCCGCCCTCGTCGGCTGCGCCTCGTCGCCTCCGCCCCGCGGCACGCCGATCGACGGACAGGTCGCGCGGTCCTCGTTCGAGCAGGTCTGGACACTGGTCGAGCAGACCGACGTGGATCCGGCGCATGACGGGGTGGACTGGAAGGCGGTCCGTGCGGAGTTCGAGCCCCGCGCCGAGCGCTGTCGCACCCAGGAGGAACTGCGACAGACCCTGGGCGAGATGCTCGGCCGCCTCGGCCGAAGCCACTTCGGCATCCTGCCTGAAGGCGGCGCGCCCCAGCGATCCTCCGGCGATGGCACACTGGGCCTTGACCTGCGCGTAATCGAGGCCAGCATCGTGGTCACTCGAGTCGAACCGGAGAGCCCGGCCGCCGCCGAGGGCGTGATGACGGGCTGGACCGTGGAACGCGTCGATGACCGAACCGCCATGGCGGACGTTCCGGCCGCGGATGCGCTTGGACCGATGGCCCGCTATGCGCGCGATGCGGCGGCCCAGAGCCTCGATGACGGCCCCACCGGCGGCTCCGAGCGCTGGATCCTGCGCGATGCGACCGGCGCCCAGAGGCCTTGCACGCTGCAGCGGGCTCCGCGTCCGGGCACACCGACCCAGATTGGCCTGCTTCGATCCTTCCAGGCCCGCTGCCAGGATCGATGGCTCGCTCCCGATGAGCTGCAGGCCGCGGGCATGCCCACGGATCGTCGCGTCGGTCTCATCCGCTTCAACGTGTGGATGCCCGCCATCGCCATGGACATCGATGCCGCCGTCGATCGACATCGCGGCGACGACGGGCTCATCCTGGACCTGCGCGGCAATCCGGGCGGCGTGGGCGCCATGGCCATGGGGGTGGCCGGCCACTTCCTCGCCCAGGAGGACAGCCTGGGCACCATGCGCACCCGCGACGCGACCCTGGAGTTCCGCGCCAATCCCCGCCTGAGCACCGCCGACGGACGCACGGTCCAGCCCTACGCCGGCCCGCTCGTGATCCTGGTGGATCCGCTCACGGCAAGCACCAGCGAGATCTTCGCGGCGGGCCTGCAAGGACTCGGACGAGCTCGGGTGGTGGGGCGCACCAGCGCGGGCGCCGCGCTTCCGGCGCAGATGCGCGAGTTGCCCAGCGGCGATGGCCTGCTCTTCGCCTTTGCCGACTTCACGCGTCCGGATGGCCGGCGCATCGAGGGCGAGGGCGTGGTGCCCGACGCCTCCACGGGCACGCGCGTGGCGGACTGGCAGGACGGGCATGATCCGGACATCACCGAGGCCGTCCGCCAGATCGGCCACTCCGCCCGCACGGAACAGCCGACCTCCTGAGACCCCTATCCTGAACCCGATCATGATCTCGAGCCTGCGCTTCATCGTTCTCGCCGCTGCCCTGATCGCGGTCCAGCCCGGCGCGCTCGGGCAGGGCTCGTTCGGATCGGCCCCGGCGGCGCCGCAGTCGCCCGCCCAACCCACACCACCGCCCTCGCGCGACGAGCCGTCGCGCCCCGAGCCTGCGCCGGCGCCTGCCACGGCGCCCACCCAGCCGCCCCGGGCCGCCGACATCTTCCGGCGGAGCGTCGAGGCCATCGGTGGCGAGGCGGCGATCCGCAGCCACACCTCGATGCGCGTCCGGGGCACGATCGCCTCCCCGGGCATGCCCAAGCCCGGCAGCATGGAGATCCTCATGCTTGCGCCCAACCGCTTCCTCACGGTCATCGACATGGGCCAGCTTGGCCGCATGGAGCAGGGCTTCGATGGCACCGTGGGCTGGTCGCGGAATCCCATGATGGGCGCGCAACTGCTCAAGGGCGCCACGCTGGAGGAGTTGCGGCGTCAGAGCGACTTCTACAAGGAACTCGATCCCGGCAAGCTGTGGGACAAGGCCCTCACGAAGGGCCAGACCGAGTTCGCCGGGCGGCCCTGCTGGGAGATCGAGGTCGAGGGCGACCTGGGCTCGGGCAGCCTTTTCTACGACTGCGCCGACGGCCTGGCCCGCGGCATGCGACTCACGGTGGACACGCCCCTGGGCAAGGTGCCCACCGAGACCCGCATGCTCGAGTACAAGGCTTTCGACGGGCTGAAGATCGCGAGCAGGACCGAGATCTCCGCCATGACGGCCACGCAGACCATGACCGTCGACAGCGTGACCTTCGAGCCGATCGAGCCCGGTGTGTTCGACCTGCCGGCCGACGTGAAGGCGCTCGTCGCCAACGGCGGCAAGCCCGCCACCGGACAGGGCAAGCCCGGCGCGCCACCGAAGGGCGCGGGTGACGACACCAAGCCGTGAACGTCGTCGCGCTGTTCGCGTCCCTGCTGCTGGCGACCCCTCCGCAACCGCCCGCCACACCCGAGCCTGATGCCATCATGCAGCGAGCCCTGGCCGCGGTCGGCCCGGCCCAGGACGTGTCCAGCCTGCGCACCGAGGGTGAGGTCCGGGTGGAGGGCCATCCCGACCGTACCGTGCGCTTCGAGCTGCTGAGCATCGCGGGCTCCCCGCGACGGCTGCTTCTCCGGCAGCGACTGCCGGATGGCCGCGACATGGGGATGGGCTGTCAGGGCGATGTGGGATGGATGCGGCGACCGGGCGACGCGCGGGCAACGCCGATCGAGCCCGTGGCCGTGAGCGCCACCGTGGCGGGACTGCTGCCCTCGCGCATGGTGCTCGCGGTGGCCGACCGCTTCCCGCACCGCAAGTCTGCCCCGGCCGGCACCTTCGAGGGCCGGAATTGCCTGCGGCTGGACGTGGAGGACCGCGACGGCGTGAGAGGACGCATCTGGTTCGACGCCGTCAGCGGCCGAATCGCGGGCATCGAGACGGACGCCAAGGACGCCGCACAACCCGCCAGCCGCCTGGTGTTCGAGGCATGGGGACCCGCGGGGGCACTCACGGTGCCCGTGCGACTCCGCATGCAGCGTGGTGACGAGACGCTGGTGACCGAGTTCCGGACGATCTCGGTCGAGCCGATCCCCGAGGCCGCCTTCGATCCGCCGCCCGATGTGCGCGGGGAAATCGGCGGCCCCTGAACGGTCCGGTGCGTAGTTTCACGATTCACTTCCTTCGTGAAACCTTCAGGGCTGCGGGCGGACACGTATGATGCCCGGCTCATGAGCGCCCCCATCGCCATCCGCCTGCACGAGGTGCGCAAGCGGTTCGGCACCACCGAGGCGGTCCGGGGGATCTCGATGGAGGTCGCTCGCGGATCCGTGTGCGGCTTCCTGGGGCCCAATGGCGCCGGCAAGAGCACGACCATCCGGATGATCATGAGCATCATCCTGCCGGACGCGGGACACATCGAGGTGCTCGGGGCCACCGCGCTCGACGCCAAGGACCGCATCGGCTACCTGCCGGAGGAGCGAGGCCTCTACCGCAAGATGCGCGTGGCCGAGTTCCTCCGGTACATGGCTCGCCTCAAGGGCGTCCCCTCGCGCGACGTCGACCGCCGGATCGCCGCCTGGCTCGAGCGGCTCGAGCTGCCGGGCGTCAGCCGCAAGCGGTGCATGGAACTCAGCAAGGGCATGCAGCAGAAGGTGCAGCTGATCGCCAGCGTGGTCCACGAGCCCGAGCTGCTGATCCTGGACGAGCCCTTCAGCGGGCTCGATCCCGTGAACGCGCGGGTGCTCACGCGGGCCATCGATGGACTGCGGACCGCGGGCACCACCATCCTCTTCAGCACCCATCAGATGCGCACCGCCGAGGACCTCTGTGACCGCGTGGTGCTCATCCATCGCGGGCAGAAGCTGCTGGACGAGACGCTCGAGGAGATCCGACGGCGCTTCGATCCGCGGACCCTGCTGGCCGAGCCCATGAACGACGCGAGCGCCGCCGAGCGGGCCCTGCGCGGCCTGCCCGGCGTGGCCGACTGCGCCTGGAGCGACACCGACCGTTCCCTGCACATCCGCCTGGGCGAGACCGCGGATCCGCAACAGGCGATGCAGCGCGTCCTGCAGGCTCATCCCATGCGGCGGGTGGAACTGCGGCGCACCAGCCTCGACGAGGTCTTCGTGCGTCTGGTGGGTGGTGACGAGCAGGTGCTGGCTGCCCAGGAGGTCACCGGTGACTGAGTCCCTCTCGCCGTCCCGGATCGTGCAGGTGGCGTGGCGCGAGTTCCGCCACACCGCCTTCACCAAGGGCTTCATCCTGGGCACCATCGTGCTGCCTGCGGTGCTTGCGGCGCTCTTCCCGCTGCTGGGTGGCCTTCTGAAGTCCACCCCCACCCCGATCACCGGCACCGTCGCCGTGGTGGACGCCTCCGGCCGCTTCGCCGCGGCGCTCGAGCAGGCCCTGCAGGCCGAGGTCAGGGATGTGGCGGGCGACACGAAGGATCCCTTCAGCGAACCCGTGACCGTGCAGGCGAAGGTGGAGGCGATCGCCGATGCGTCGCGGGCGGATGACCTGCGAGCGGACCTGGCTGCCGAGCGACTGACGGCGCTGGTGATCGTGCATGCGAATGGGGAGCAACCCGCCGAGCTGCTGGTTCCGTCCTCGAGCCGGCCCCGGCACACGCAGCGCCTCGAACGCGGCGTCCGCGACGCGGTGGTGCGCATCCGCGCACAGGACGCGAGGCAGGACTACGACCAGCTCCTCATGCTGATGGATGCTCCGCGCATCCGCGCCTCCCGCCTCAGCCGCGACGGCGCCGAGGCCCGCGAGTCGGTCGCGCTCCGCATGCTGGTGCCCGTGGGCTTCATGATGCTGCTGTGGATCGCGGTGTTCGGCAGCGCCAACTACCTGCTCACCGGCACCATCGAGGAGAAATCCTCACGCGTCATGGAGGTGCTGCTCAGCGCCGTGAGCCCCATGGAACTGCTGGCCGGCAAGCTGCTGGGCCAGGCGGCGGTGAGCGCGGTGGTGCTGGTGATGTACGGCGGCGTGGCGATGGCGGGCCTGGGAGCCATGGCCATGATGGATGTGGTCCCGCTCACGCACCTGCTCTGGGTGGTGGCCTGGTTCCCCATCGGCTACCTCATGGTGGCGGCCGTCATGGCCGGCATCGGCAGCGCCGTCAACGACCTGCACGAGGCCCAGTCGCTGGTGGCACCGGCCATGATCGCTCTGGTGCTGCCCCTGATCCTGTGGCTGCCGATCAGCGAGAACCCCAACGGTGCCCTGGCGGTGGCGTTCAGCTTCATTCCGCCGGCATCGCCGTTCGTGAACGTGCTGCGGCTGACCACCGCCAGCGACCCCGTGCCCCTGTGGCAGGTGCTGCTCGCCCTCGTCGTCGCGATCGGCTCGGTGGTGGCCATGATGTGGGCGGGTGCACGCGTCTTCCGCGTGGGGGTGCTCATGCAGGGCAAGACGCCCACGCCGCGGGAACTCCTCCGCTGGCTGCGGTCCCGCTAGGTTCCCCCGAACGGGTCACCGGCTCTCGCGGACGGCGGCAGCGCCCGGTCGAACGAGACCCTACGCTCCGGACGTGGCCTCGCCGAGCCTCATCCTGATCGCGTGGATCTCGGGAATCCTGATCGCCATCATCCTCCTGACGGGCGTGTGGTGGGCCCTCTTCGCGGATCGCTCGCGCGGCGTGCATCGCTGCCCCCGATGCTGGCACCGCATGGACCCCGCCATCGGATTCCGGTGCTCCGAGTGCGGGAAACTGGTCTTTCACGAGGCGTCTCTGCTCCGCACCCGGCGAAGATGGCTGCTGGCCGTCACGTGCCTGCTCATGCTGCTTGGCGGCACGATCTGGCTGAGGCTGAACATCGCCGTCCATGGCTGGTGGACCATGCTGCCCCACCGCGCGGTGGTGGCCATCATGCCCTGGCTGCCGCCCTCGGAACACCTGATCTCCGTGCGTCGGCACATGCTCGAGGAACTGCAGAGCCGGCATGTCTCGCCCGAGGACACGGTCCGCATGCTGGAGCTGGTCAAGTCCGGTGGGTTCCTCACGCCAGCGGGTTCGGATGCATGGCGCTCGACCCATCTGCGGTGGCTGGCGACGCTCGAGGATCTCTACACCCATCAACTGATTCCACCGGACGATCCGCTGCGACTGGCCGCGATCGACCTTCCCCCGGTGCTGCATGTCAACATTCCCGAGAAGTGGTGCGTCGGCGAGCCGCTCATCGGCATGCTGGAGCTGGAGGACTGGTGGCCCGCGGGCGTCGAGGTCACCGCGTGGGTCGAGAACATCGAGGGTCTTCCCCTGGGTGCAAACGCGAGAGATCGCCTGACGCGCACGAGATGGAAGCGTCCGGACCGGCAGCCTCGGGACGGTTCATCGCAGGCCTTCGTGATCGATTTCGGTGCGTGGCCCGAGGGCACCTTCAGCGGCCACGTCACGCTGGGCTGGGAGACGCGCGATCGGATGGGCTCGGCCGGCCTCGCCGGCCGCGGCGCGGTGCAGTTGCCCGTGCGCACCCAGGTGCGCGCCGACGCGCCCGTGATGACGCGGCTCGAGGATCCCGCCGTGGACACGCTCGTGGCCCAGACCTTCGCCGATGGCATCCTCCGGTCCACCACGCTGCCCACCCGACACGTCTTCTCCTACGCGCCTTTCCTCACCAGCGGTGAGGCCCATGACGACGTGGCCTTCGGCCTGATCGTGGAGGCGTGCGAGGCCGGCACGCCGCGGCGCACGCTTCGGGTGTGGTGGCGAGGCGGCATCAACCGCGCCCAGATGGGGTGGGAATCACCCGAGGAGGATGTCGAGGCCCTGAAGCGGCTGGGATCGGGCGAGGGCTGGACCCTGCGCGTTCGAGGCGACCCGACCCTCGCGCGGCGCGCGGCGGGCGGCGGTACCGGCGACGAGGCCACCCGCTGGTGGGGCGGCGTGGTGGAACAACCGCTCCATGTGAGCGATGCCCCACCGAACGGTTTCGGCGCCTCGTGGCGCGCCACGATCGAGCCGCGGCGCGTGCCGGCAGCCGCATCCCGATAGCATCGATCCCATGGAACGGAACCTCTGGGCACCCTGGCGCATGGCCTACATCCGCGGCCTCGAGGCCGAGGCTGCGGAGGCGCGCACCGCCACCGCCGAAGGCGGCAACTTCCTTCTGGCGGCGTGGCGTCACCCGGATCTCGACGCCGCGAACCTGGTGGTGCACCGCGATGCGGACGGGCTGCTCATGCTCAACCGCTATCCGTACGCCAACGGACACCTGCTGGTCGCGCTCGGTGATGCCCGGCCGCGACTGCTGGACTACCACCCCACGGCACGCGCGGCGTTCTGGCGACTGGTGGACACCGCGACGCTGCTCGTGGAGAACTGCATGCATCCGCAGGGGGTCAACATCGGGCTGAACCAGGGTCGTGCCGGTGGCGCGGGACTGCCCGAGCACGTGCATGCCCATGTGCTGCCCCGCTGGAACGGCGACACCAACTTCATGGCCACGGTCGCCGGCGCGCGCGTGATCCCCGAGGCGCTCGAATCGGTGGCCGCCACGTACCGCGCGGCGGTGCCCCGGGTTCTCGCCGAGATCGCCTCGTCGCCGGACCACGGCTAGGTTCTTTCTGACGGATCGCCGAAGGCCCGAAATCCGCATCGGTGCCGGGATGGCCAGGAGGCGAGTCGAAGCCGACGCCGCCAGCCGGGATGCCGTGCGGATTGAAGCCCGGCGGATCCGTCAGACAGAACCTAGACTGCGGTCCGCGACCCCCTGCCCCGTCGGGCGGCGGGACGGCCATGCACTCGAACCGATGCGAACTCCCAGGGATCCCCTGAATCAATGGCTGCGTCGATGACCATGCCTCACGCCCCCATCGGGGGTGGAGTGGAAGGTCGGGCACGATGGCCGGGGACCCCACGTTCAAGCGGGGGTTCGAGTTTCCTTCGCCGTCCCGCGTGGCCCTCGGGCCGCGAAGGGATTTCCCTTGCTCCCGACGGGGCAGGCGGCCGCGGAGATCGCTATCCTTCCCGCTTCCCATGAAGTCCTTCACCCTCGTTCTGGCCCCCGTCGCCCTGCTGGCCGCCTGCCGCAGCGAGCCCACCTACCTCCCCAACGGGGATCTCGCGCCCGCCACCGCGAAGGACTACGAGAAGGGCGGCATCTACGACGTCAGCTTCGAGGCGATCAAGAACAATCCCACGCCCGAACTCGCGGGCATGGACGAGCGCGACATCGACATGCAGCGGAACCTGGCGGTGAACGCCAACCAGACGACCCGCATGTTCTGGAGCGACCTCGGCCGCATGTGGTTCGCCGATCAGCCCAGCCCGCTCTCGCCCTACGCGGTGATCAACACCAGCGGCAACCCCTGAGCCGCGGCACCGTGCCGGACCATGCGACCCGCCCATGCCGGCGGGTCGCTTCTCTTCGGGAAGAAGCCGATTCTGCCGGGCCCGACCGTCTTGGCCCGAAGGAGCCCTCCTAGAGTGCGCGATTCCATGCCCGGCTCCGCCACCAGCGCCCCGCGCGGCCTTGCCGCCTTGCCCGGACTGCGCGGCTTCCACCCCAGCGCGGTGCCGGCGGTGTCCCGCCCCGCATACCTGCGCGAGCTGCTGAGCTGGGCGTTCCTGCCTCTCTTCCTCGGCGCGATCGAGGGCGGCGCCCTTGCCGTGGTGGTGAAGAAGGCGTTCGCGGACTGCGGCGTGAGCCCCTTCGAGTTGAACATGGCCGTGGCGGTGGTGACGGCGGCCCCCAACGTGGCCAACCTCACCAGCTTCGCGTGGGCCGGCCTGGCGCGCGGCCGTCGCAAGGTGCCCTTCATCGCCTGGCTGCAGACGGCCACGGCCGCATGCGTGGCCCTGATCGCCGCCATGCCGGAGAACCGCATGGGCCTCTGGGGACTCTGCGTGCTGGCCACGCTGGCCCGGGTGGCCTGGACGGGTGTGGTCACGCTGCGGGCCGCGGTGTGGCGGGCGAACTATCCGCGCGAGGCGCGCGCACGGATCGCGGGCAACATGGCCACGGTGCAGTCGCTGGTGCTGGCGCTCAGCAGCTGGGCGCTGGGCGCCGGCATGGATCTGTCGCCCCGCAGCTTCCACCTGCTCTTCCCGGCGCTGGCCCTGCTGGGCATCGTGGGCAACGTGCTGTGGCGCCGGGTGCCGGTGCGTCGCGAGGGCCAGACGCTGCGTGCCGAGAGCGACGAGGCGGGAGGCGCCTCGGCGATCGACCCCGGGTCGATCGTGCGCACCCTTCGCCAAGATCGGCCCTACGCGCGCTTCATGCTGTGGATGTGGGTGTTCGGCCTGGGGAACCTGATGATCGGTGCGCCCATGGCCATCGTGCTCGAGGACGACCTGCACGCCACCTACACGCAGGGCATCCTGGCGACCACGGTGATCCCGCTGGCGGTCATGCCCTTCGCCATCCCGTTCTGGGCGCGGCGGCTCGGCCGGCTGCATGTGGTCGATTTCCGCGCCCGCCACGGGTGGACCTTCGTGGTGGCCACAGGGACGCTCTTCCTGGCGTCGTGGCTCCACTCCATGACGCTCTTCTACGTGACCGGTGCGCTGCTGGGGGTCGGCTTCGCGGGCGGCAGCCTGGCCTGGAACATCGGCCACCAGGACTTCGCGCCCGCGGAGCGCGACGCGGAGTACATGGCGGTGCACGTCACGCTCAATGGGCTGCGCGGGCTGGTGGCCCCCTTCCTGGCCGTGGGCCTGTACGAGGGTCTGCGGCACCTGGACCTGGCCCCCTGGACCTTCTTCGTGTGCACGCTGGTCAACGTGGTGGGCGTCTGGGGCTTCATGCGCATGCGGCGGGACCGCCGACACCGCCCCGCCACCGTCGTGGCCGCCTCGGCCTGAGGGTTTCCCGCCCCTTCGCCCCCAGGGGGGGTTCGGTTACCATCATCGACCCGGCCCATCGCGGCCGGCGACCCGGACGCGTGTCCGGGCGCACACGCACCCAGCCGGACTGTCGCGAGCGCGGCAGCGGCGCATCTCGCACCCTTTCGAAAAGAACATGGTCAATCACAATCTCATCGAACAGCTCGGCCTCGAGGCCGATGCCGCCGACCGCCTCCTGAAGGACGCCTTCGGCGCCGGCTCCGATCTCGAATCCATCCTGGGCGCCGAGGCCGCAGCCGTCGGCACGGGCAACATCGTCAAGGGCAAGGTCGTCGCCATCAGCGGCGACTTCGTCATCGTGGACATCCGCGGCAAGAGCGAGGGACAGGTCGAGAAGGCCGAGTTCGACGAGACCGGCGGCGTGGCGGTGGGCGACGAGGTCGAGGTGCTGGTCGAGGAGACCGAGAGTCCCGACGGCGGCCTGACGCTGAGCAAGCGCAAGGCCGACCGCATCCGCGGCTGGAACCAGCTGCTCGAGACCCGCAAGGAAGGCGACGTGATCGAGGGCAAGGCGCTCCGCAAGATCAAGGGCGGCCTGCTGGTCGACATCGGCGTGCCGGTGTTCCTGCCGGCCAGCCAGGTGGATGTGCGCCGGCCCGGCGACATCGGCGAGTACCTGGGCAAGACCATCCGCGCGGTCATCCTCAAGATCGACGAGGAGCGGCGCAACATCGTCATCAGCCGTCGCAAGCTGATCGAGGAGGAGCGCGAGGAGGCCAAGCGGAAGCTCATGGGCCAGGTGAAGGAAGGCGACATCGTGCGCGGCACGGTCACCAACATCGCCGAGTTCGGCGCCTTCATCGATCTGGGCGGTCTCGACGGCCTGCTGCACATCACCGACATGAGCTGGGGCCGGGTGAACCACCCCAGCGAGATCGTGAAGATCGGCGACGAGATCGAGGTCAAGATCCTCAACATCGACCGCGAGCGCGAGAAGATCGCCCTGGGCCTGAAGCAGAAGGAGGCCAGCCCCTGGGAGGAGATCGAGCAGAAGTACCCGGTCAACGCCCGCGTGCGCGGCTCGGTGGTCAGCCTGATGAGCTACGGCGCCTTCGTCCGCCTGGAGGATGGCATCGAGGGCCTGGTGCACGTCAGCGAGATGAGCTGGACGCGCCGCATCAACCACCCCAGCGAGCTGGTCAACGTCAACGACGAGATCGACGTGGTGATCCTGGACATCGACAAGGAGAAGCTCGAGATCAGCCTCGGCATGAAGCAGACCGAGGTGAACCCCTGGGAGCTGGTGGCGGAGAAGTACCCGCCAGGCACCATCATCGAGGGCAAGGTGCGCAACCTGGCCAACTACGGCGCCTTCATCGAGATCGAGCCGGGCATCGACGGCCTGCTGCATGTCAGCGACATCAGCTGGACCAAGAAGGTCGCCCACCCGAACGAGGTCTTCAAGAAGGGCGACGCGGTCAAGTGCGTGGTGCTCGACGTGGACCGCGAGAAGCAGCGCGTGGGACTGGGCACCAAGCAGCTGAGCGAGGATCCGTGGCTCGAGGCCATCCCGGGCGCCTACCGCCCCGGCATGATCGTGAAGGGCCACATCACCAAGATCACCAACTTCGGCGTGTTCGTCGAGCTCGAGGAGGGCCTCGAGGGCCTGCTCCACATCAGCGAGCTGAGCGACCAGAAGGTGGAGAACCCGCTCGACGTGGTGAAGCCCGGCCAGGAGGTGGACGTGAAGATCCTTCGCGTGGACACGTCCGATCGCAAGATCGGCCTGAGCCTGAAGCGTGCCCAGTGGGGCGCCGGTGCTGCGGGCGATGCCCGCGACACGGGTGCCGACGAGTTCCCGCGCATCAAGCCCGCCCCCACCCGTGGCGGCATGGACGATCACGGCGCGCTGGGCACCGACAAGATCAAGTTCTGATCTCGGACACGACCCCGAAACCACGCGACCTCGGCCCTGGGGCCGAGGTCGCTTTGCTTCCCGGGGAAGAACCTGGGGGCGGGAACTGCCCCCTCGAGCCGAACCGCGCTGCCGACTCAGCAGAGCGCCATGAAGCCCAGCAGCGACAGGCCCAGAAGGCGTCGCTGGTGCTTGGGCAGGCTCAGGAGTCGACGGAGGGGATGCATGCGCGGATCTCTCGGATGCCTTGTCGGAGCCGCCCGGATCGCTGGGGATCGTGGGCGGCTCCGGCTACGCTCGCACCATGCGCCGGATTCTGGCCCTGTCCAGCCTTGTCGCCATCTTCGTCACGATTTCCCGCGCCGCGGTGGCCGACCAACCCTCGCCCGAGGCCACGCGTGCGTGCTTCGATGCGGCACGCGGCTGGCTCCGCGCCGCGGCGGCCCGAAGCGCAAATCCCGCGGAAAACAAGCTGCGGGAGACCCCTTCGCCCTCGCTGCCGGAGCCGGAGTGCTCGGCCGCGGCGGTGGTGATCCGGCTCGATGGACGACCGATCGGACAAGCCACCCGTGCAGGTCCGGGAACCGGCCTCGTGGGGGCATGCCTGTCCGACGCCTGGGCCATGGCGCTCGGCGACCGGCGCGTCGAGGCCCTCCCGTCCGAGCTTCGCGATCGGCTGGGTGAACGCGTCACGCTGGAACTGGAGGTGGCGGGACGACCTGAACCGCTCGTGGGCGAGCGGCTTGACGCGCTGGCCGCCCGGGTGGATCCGGCGCTGGAGGCGTTCGCCATCCGCAACGGCGATCGGTGGGCCTTCGCCATGCCATGCGTGCTCCAGGCGAGGAACCAGGCGCCACACCTGAACTATCTCGCGCTGGGCGTGGCCCGTGAGGCCGGGCTCGACCCGGCCGCCTCGCGTGACCTTCGTCTTCCCGACGGCGCCGCGGCCTACCGGGCCGGCACGCGGCGCCTGGCGCAACCCACCTTCGATGCAGGTCCGTTCGAGAGCTGGAGAGGCTCGCCCCTGATCGATCCATCCGTCATCGATGCGGCCGAGGTCCGGGCCATGGCGGCTCGGATCGCCGATCACCTTGCGCAGCGATGGCCCAACCGCGAGGGACTGTCTCCGCAGGCTGCTGCTTCCGTGGAATCGCTCGGACCCCGCGCTTCCTACCAGCCTGCGTCGGCCACCTGGCCCTCCCCCGTTTCGCCTCCAGCCGAGCAGGCGCTGGCCGCGCTCGCGATGGCGCGGTGGAGCCGGTTGCCCGGCCTTGAACCGGAGGCGCAGCGGATGGCGCGCGCCTTCGCGACCCGGACGCTGGCCAGCCTTCGACAGGTCGACGCCCAGGAGTCCGATCCCAAGGGCGACACGGCTGCCATCGCATGCACGATGCTTGCCGCGCGGGATCTGGATGCGGCCGATCACTCCTGGGCTGACGAGGCCACGCGGACATGGCTTGCGGGGCTGCGTGAGTCGCTGAAGACTGCCGTCCAGGGCGACGCGTCTCCTCAGGGGGCAGCGGCCGCCATGGCGTGCGCAGCATTGGACGAAGCGGCACCGAAAACGCTGCGACAACGCGCGTGGGACCCGGAGCAGCCCGAACGGGCGCTGCAATCCACGCCGTGGCTCTCGGAGCCATGGCCTGCCGATGCGGCAGCGGCGTGGAAGGAGGCGCTTGGGCAATTGCTGGCCGCCCAGTGCGACAGTTGGTCCGCGCCCGGCGGACCCCGTGATGCGGATGGCGGCTGGGGGGGCTCCGCAGCCATGCCCAGGCCCACCGCCGCCAGCGGCAAGGTGACGCTGGCGCTGGCCACCGCCCTGGCCACGCCCGGACTCGTGGATGCCGCGGATCGCCCAGATGCGATGCGATCGCTCCGTCGCTCGCTGCGTTTCCTCCGGCAGCTGCAGGTGGATGAGGCGGGTTGCCACGCATTCCGCGACCCGGCGCATGCACTGGGAGGCCTGCGGGCCGCTCCTTGGGACAGCGACCAGCCCATGGCCGCCTCCGCCTACGCGTTGCTGGCCTGCGTTGCTTCCGATTCGCTGCTGAGGGCAGAGGGGACCTCCTCGCCGAAGCCGTAGACTCGCTGCATGCGCAGCCTCCCGCTCCTGCTCGCCCTGGCCGTGATCACCTCGGCAACGACGGCGCTTGGAGTCCAGGGTGGTGCCTCGGGGACAGGCACCACCATCGGTGCCGCAGCTGAACGCGCACCACGCGCCTCATCTCGCGAGGCCTTCATCCAGCGGCTCGAGAGCATGCCCGCCCCGGAATTCAAGGGCGAGGTGCCCCTTCGCGCGGCGCTCGACCGGATCGCCGCCGCGTGCGACGTGGAGATCGCGGGACTGTGGACCGGCCGCGTGGAGCCCGGGCTGGATCCCGAGCGCATGGTCCGCCTGTCGCTGCGTCCGGGAGCCTCATGCATGGAGGCGATGGAGCGCCTGCTGCACGAGGTGGACGACGGCGCGGAACCCGTGCTGTGGCAGACGACCCGCTTCGGCGTGGAGGCGGGGCCGCGTGCGGCCCTGTGGCGACCACGAGCCATCGAGACTCGAACCTACGAGGTGAAGGATCTGCTTCTCCGCGTGCCCGCCTTCCGGAGCACGGGCGTGCCCCAACCCGGCAGCGTCGGTGGCGGTCAGGGAGGTGGCTCGGGTGGAGGCGCGGGCGGAGGTGGTCAGGGAGGTGGAGAAGGCGGCGGCGCCCAGGGCGGCAACGTCGAGGATCCCGCCGCGAACGAGCGCCGCCAGCTTCGCACCGACGAACTGATCGAGCTCATCCAGCGGTCCGTCGAACCCGAGGCGTGGCCAGCGATGGGTGGGCCCTGCTCGATCGCCGCAAGGGATGGCGTGCTCATCATCCGTGCGCCGGACTTCGTTCATCGCCGCATCCAGAATCCCGTGGCCCCACCGCTCCGGAAGCCGCGGACGACCGGCGAAGACAAGGGCCGCTGAAGCCGTGATGACCTCGAACGCACGGGCACCTCGCGGTGCGCTGCGCAGGGACCTGCACGCATGTTCCGGCGACGGTGCCACCTACTGCCTCATGGTGGGCGCCAGCGAGACCTACTTCTCCGCACTCGCGCTGGCGCTGGGCAAGGGCAGCGTGCTCGCGGGGCTCTCCGCCACCATGCCCAACCTGGCCGGTTCAGTGCTGCAACTGGCATCACCCGCCGGACTTCGCCTCATCGGCTCGCCGCGGCGCTGGATCCAGGGCTGTGCGGTGCTGCAGTCGCTCTCTCTGCTCGGGCTGGTGGCCGGGGCGGTTCAGGGTGCCATGCCCACCTGGCTCATGCTCGCGTGCCTGACCGGCTACTGGACCGCGGCGCTGGGTGCGGGACCCGCGTGGAACACCTGGGTGGGACACCTGGTCCCGGACCGGATCAGGGCCCGGTACTTCGCCATGCGAAGTCGGCTCTGCAACCTGCTGCAATTGGCGGCCATGCTGGCCTCGGGGGGCATGCTCTGGCTCTCGGAGCGGGGGCAGTGGCCGCTGTGGGGCTTCGCGATGGGGCTGTTCGGCGCCGCGGCGTGCCGCGCGACCAGCGTGGCGTACCTGCAGCGACAGGGCGACGTGAAACTGGAGCCCCAGGACATCCGGCGGCTCGATTGGCGCTCCCTGCCCAAGCGGCTGCTCTCCGGCGACCTGCGGCTGCTCGTGCATCTGGCGGTCTTCCAGGGCGCCCTCAACGTGGGCGGACCCTTCATCACCCCGTGGATGATCGATCATCTGGGCATGGACAAGCTCCGGTTCACCGCTTGCGTGGCGGCCGTCTTCATCTGCAAGAGCCTGGCCATGCCGCTCGTGAGCCGTCTGGTGCGGCGATTCGGCACGGGACGCGTGATGGTCGCCTCGGGCATCGGCACCGCCATTTCCATCACCCTCATCCCGGCCACCCCACACCTGGCGTGGATCCTGCTCATGCAGGGTCTCTTCGGCGCCTGCATGGCGGGCTGGGATCTGGCGGCGTTCCTGCTGCTGCTGGAACGGCTGCGTCACGAGGAACGCACGGCGGTCATGTCGCTCTTCATGACCATGAACTGCGTCGCCATGGCGGTGGGCTCGCTGATCGGGGGCCTGGTGCTCGAGCTCTCCGGTTCGTGGACACACGCCTACGCGCTCGTCTTCGTCCTTTCGGGCGCGCTCCGCCTGTGCGCCATGCTGCTGCGACCAAGGCGCAGCCACGTCGCCGCGGTGGTGGTGGCCCAGGGTTGATCGCGCGGCGCAGCATCACGCTGCGTTAGGCTCCGGCTCGTGAAGGGCCTCAGCGCCGGCACATGGATCCTCGGTGGCGCTGGTCTGGCCTGGGCGCTGGCGGCGTGGCTGGTCACCCCGGACTCCCTGGCGTCGTGGATGCGGCATCCCACGCGGGCGGACGCGATCCCGGCCTCGATGCGCTCAGCCGAGTGGGCGCGATGGGGCTGGACCGTGGGCGGCCTGGTGCTGGTGCTCATGCCCTTCGCCCTGCGGTCGCCACGCGTCACCCTCCGGCATCTGGAGGCGCCACGGCATCTGGTGCTCGCCATGCTCGCGGCGGTGGCGCTGCGCTTCGCCTTCGCAGGCCAGGGTCTCTGGTACGACGAGATCGCCTCGTCGATGACCTACGCGGTGCACGGGCCGGGCGTGATCGTCGGCAATGCCTTCACCACCGCGAACCATCCGCTGCAGTCGCTGCTGAGCTGGTGCTGTCTGCCGCTGGGTGTGGAGCCGTGGATCCGCCTTCCCTCCGTGGCCAGCGGCGCGCTGACGGTGCTGGGTTGCTGGTGGATCGGACGAGCCACGGCACCGGGGACCCCGCTGGTCGCCTGGTGCGCCGGCTTCGCGGCGATCGTGCCAGCGGCGGTGAACGCCGGCGCCGAGGCACGTGGGTATGGGTTGATGATCGCCTGCTCCGCCATGGCCAGCGGACTGGCGCTGGATGGCCTGCGGCCGCAGGGGCGCCAGCGGTGGTGCACCTACGCCCTCATCCTGGCCCTGGGCGTCTGGGCTCACTTCGTCACCGCCATGGTCGGCGCGGGGCATGCCGCAGTCGCGCTGGCGCTCTGCCGCCGAGCGGAGAGACGAGCGGTGGCGGCACGATGGCTCGTCGCGATCGGCTTCGCGGCACTGCTGGCGTTGGCCCTCTGGAGCCCTGCCCTGCCCGATCTGCTGGCCTCACGAGTCCAGTTCCGCGTGGTTCGGGGTGATGAACCCTCGCTGGCGGGGACCCAAGGGTGGCTGCTGCTCTGGCAACTGGTCGGCATGACTCCGCTACCCAACCGAGGGGCTGGCGTGGACATGCCCATGGCCATCGCCACGGGCCTCATCCCCGCGGTCGTGATCGTGACGGGCCTGGTCACGATGCTTCAAGCGCGCGATCTCCGACGCGGCATGGCCGTCGCGGGACTCGGGCTTCCCATGGCGGTGCTGCTGGCCTGGTCCGGAGGCAGCTGGCTCTACGCCCGCTTCCTGCTCTTCGCCCTGCCGGCCACGGTGCTGCTGCTGGCCGCAGGTGCCCGGCGGCTGCTGGCACCGGAGACCGGGCGCCGCACCATCCCGGGCGTGCTGGCCGCGCTCCTCGCCGTGGCCACGTGCCTTGCCTACGACCTTGCAGCCCCCTCTCGCCAACCCATCCGCGAGGCCGTCGCGCGCGTGGCCGCCGACCGCTCGCCCGGGGATCCCGTGCTCGGCATCGGCGTTGCGGACGACGTGATCCAGTGGTACGCGCTCGCGTTCGATGTGCCGATCACGCCCACGGGCATCGGGGGCGAGCGACTGCCCGAGACCCTGGCTCGCACGGATGCCCGGTGGATCGTGGCCCTCTACCCGAATCACCGACACGCCAACGCCACACCGGAGGCGATCTCTCGGCTCGGCTTCCGACGCCGCCCGGTGCATGGCTTCACGGGCTGGCTCGACGCCGGCGAGGGCACCGTCGAGGTGTGGGAGCGCGAGGCCGCTCGGCCGTAGCCTGCACCCATGCCGGCACCCATCGAGATCCTGACCGAGACGGAAGGCGAGCGAGGCTGGCACTTCACCGCGCAGGTGGTCAGGCCGGATGGATCGCTGCACGCGATTCGATTGGAGCTGGCATGGGCCGACTACGACTGGTGGTGCCCCGATGGCTCGATTCCACCAGCCGGCGTGATCGAGGCCGTTCTGCAGTGGCTGATGGACCATCCCGCGGAGCGTCCGCTTCCGCAGCGGCTCGACGCCAGCCTGGTGCGACGCATGCACCCGGACGCGGACCTCGCCATCCGGCGCATGCTCAGCCCGGGCGGCCCGCCATGAGCGGCGGGAGGGCGCGGGCCTGGAACTGGATGGGCACCTCGACCCAGAAGGTGCTGCCCTTGCCCGGCGCGCTCCAGAGCCCCACGCCCGCGCCCAGCAGCGTGGCCAGTTCGCGGCAAATGGCCAGCCCGAGGCCCGTGCCTCCATGCCGCTTGGTGTGGCTCGCGTCCACCTGACGGAACTTCTCGAAGACGGCCTGCTGCATGTCGGCCGGAATGCCCGGGCCACGGTCGATCACCGAGAGTCGGACCGCATCGCCGCCCTCGCGAGCCACGCGTTCCGCCCGCAACGTGACCTCGCCGCCCTCGGGGCTGAACTTCACCGCGTTGCTCATGAAGTTGAAGAGGATCTGCTGCAACTTGCCCGCGTCGGTCTCCAGCGTGGGCAGCCCCTCCGGCCGCTCCACGCGCACCGAAACGCCCTTGGCCTCGGCCACCGGCCGCATGATGGCACCGATGCCCTCCACCACTTCGTCAACGCTCACGGCGTGCACCGCCACCTCCATGCGACCGGCCTCGATCTTGGCCATGTCCAGCAGCTCATTGATCATCTCCAGCAGGCCACGACCGCTGCTGAGGATGTGGGTGATGTAGCGAAGCCGCTTGGGATCGGCCTGCGCGTCATTGCGGGCCAGGTCGGCCAGCAGCTCGGCGAAACCCAGGATGCTGTTCAGGGGTGTCCGCAACTCATGGCTCACGTTCGCCAGGAACTCGCTCTTGAGCCTGTTGCTCTCGAACAGCCCCACGTTGGCCTGGCTCAGTTCCCCCACCTTCAGGTCCAGCGTGCGGTTGATCGTCTCCAGCCGCTCCTGCGCCGCCT
This sequence comes from Phycisphaerales bacterium, assembly GCA_044369805.1. Taxonomy (GTDB): domain Bacteria; phylum Planctomycetota; class Phycisphaerae; order Phycisphaerales; family SM1A02; genus SYAC01. The sequence continues at coordinate 1,252 of JBILWQ010000004.1, read as the reverse complement.
CGAGCGCCTCCACCCTGGCGTTGAAGGATTCCCCGAGCTGCTGCAGCTCATCGCCTGTCCGCACGGTACTGCGCGACTTCAGGTCACCGCCTCGCACGCGGTCCGCCACGTCGCGGAGGCGCCGCACCGCGCGCAGATAGCCGCGCACCACCAGCGTCCGGACCACGATCTGCAGGCCCAGCCATGCCGCCACCACCGCGACCACCAGCGTGACGCGGTCCACGGCCACCTGGCGGGCCACCTCGGCCCCCGGACGCTCCATGACCACCAGACCAGCCAGCGGCTGGTTCCGCCACGACGGATCGGGCACGCCCATCGCCACCCGAACCCCGGCCTTGGCCAGCTGCAGCTCGTCGCCTCGCAGGGCGCGGGCGTAGAGGAGTCGGGCGGGCGTCTGCGGCGTCAGGGCGTCGAAGTCGAAGTTGCCCGGATCCGCGTTGAACCGCGCGATCGCGGCCGCCACGAAGGGATCGCCACCCGCCTCGCCTGGCTCGCTCACGGAGACCAGCCGCACGGACTCGCCTGTGGCCGGCTGCATGCCCCAGGCCACCGCACGCTCGCGCCACGCAGCACGCTGCGCCTCGATCGCCCGGGGCTCGGCCTGCAGCCAGGGCACGGCGGCCACCGCCGACAGTGCCACGGCGCTCGCCACCGCGAAGATCGCCTGGCTCCGCTGGGTCAGGCTCAATCCAGCCATGCGCGGCAGCATAGCCCAGCCCTACCCTCTGCCCCATGCACCGGCCCGGCTGCGATCCCGATGACATGCGCGAGAGCGACTTCCTCTGCGATTTCTGCCTGCGCGATTGGACCGTGGCGGCGCCGTTCGTCGAGGGCCACCATGGCTCGTGCATCTGCCGCCACTGCCTGGAGACCGCCTCGATCGCTCCCGCGCCGGCGTCGGATCGCTTCCGCTGCGCCCTCTGCCTCGAGGAGCGTGAAGATCCCGCCTGGTCGACCTCCTCCGCTCGGCTGTGCCGTCGCTGCATGGTCCAGTCCGCCCGGATCCTTGCCCGCGACCCGGACGGCGGCTCGCGGGCGCCGGCCGGTGCCTGAGGCCTCAGCGGTTCACGACCGTCTCGCCCAGCCGGACCAGCGTCATCGCGTGGAACGGCCGGCCCTCAGCACGGTACTTGCGCTCGAAGTTGGTGCCCACGACCTCGCCCTCGGCCGCGCTTGCGGGGCGCTCGAACGGCCTTCGCTCGAAACGATCCTGCACCTCCAGCACGCGTGCCTCGTACCAGGCCCACAGGTC
>JBILWQ010000129.1:0-5915 GCA_044369805.1 Phycisphaerales bacterium | reverse complement strand
AAGCTCGCCACCGGGGCGGAGCACGCGATGGAACTGCGTTAGCGTCTCCAGCTGCACCACGCGACGCTTGTGATGTCGCTTCTTGGGCCAGGGGTCGCTGAAGTAGAGATGCAGCACATCCACGCATCCGTCGGCCATCCAGTGGCGGACGAGTTCCACCGCATCCGCGTACAGCAGACGAACGTTCGCCAGGCCGTGCCGCCGCACGCGGTCGGCCGCGTACCGGAAGAACTCCCCCGCGTACTCGATGCCCAGGAAATCCGATTCGCCGCGGGCCGCCGCCTCCTGCACCAGGAACGTGCCCTTGCCGGATCCGATCTCCAGCTCGAAGGGCCGACGGGCATCCCGACCGGGAAAGAAGAAGTCGGGTCCCAGTCTGCCCGCGGCCGGATCGGGCAGGTCGGCCGCCACCAGACCGCACGGCCGATGATCCTTCGGCTGAGGCGCGGCCGGACGATCGTCGCCAGGTTCAGTCCCCGTCATCGGCCACCCGGGCACGCGTCCGAGGCTTCTCGCCAGCGGGTCGCTTCCAGGTGACCCGTGGCGCATCCGCCCACAGACCGTCCAGGTCGTACCAGGCGCGCTGTCCGGGCTCGAAGAGGTGAACGACCACGTCCACGAAGTCGGCCACCACCCAGGTGCCACCCGAGTCCCGGTCGCCCCGCCATCGCGCCATGCCCATCTGCGAGCCGAGGTCCTTCAGCTCATCGGCCACGCTCCGCATCTGCCGGTCGCTGGTGCCGTTGGCCACCACGATGTACTCGCAGACCTGGCTGCGTCCGCGGACGTCCATCAACACCACCTGGTCGCACTTCAGGTCGCTCACCAGCCGCGCCGCCTCAACGGCGAACGCACGCACCACGGCCGGGTCGGTCTCGCTTCGCGTCCGGGTCATGCCGGGCCGGTCACTCGGGCCGGCCACGACCGCCACGACCGCCGCCACGGGACGCGCCGGCGCGAGCTCCACCGCGGGCTGCGCCACCACGGGCTCCGGCCGCGCCACGGGGACCGCCACGGCCGCCACCGATCGCCATGGGCGGACGAGCCGCACGGATGGCCTCGCGACGCTTCTTCTCCGAGGGCTTCTCGTAGTGGGCCCGCTTCTTCAGTTCCTTCGTCAGGCCCTCCTTCTCGCACAGCTTCTTGAAGCGGCGGAGCATCTGCTCCGCGGTCTCGCCGGCTCGGGCCTTGATTCGGATCGCCATGGGTGTCTCGGTTCCTTCGGTCGGGTGGTTGGAGGCCGCCGGCACCCGGCGGGGCGAAGCATGATGGCGGAAAATCGCCTCCCATGCAAGCCGGTCGAGAACCCGCCCGGAGGCATAATCAGGCGATGCCGCTGCTGGTGGATGCCTGCAATGTGCTGCACGTGACAGGCGTGCTGCCCCCCGCCCTCGCGGTGGGTGAGCCAGCCGATCTGGCTGCGCTGGTGCTTCGGAGCCGGTACGCCCGGGATCGCGTCACGCTGGTCTGCGATGGTGCCCGCCCCCAGGTCCAGACCCTCTCGCACACCCATGGCCTCACGCTGCACTGGACCGGATCCGAGCCGGCGGACCGGGTCATCGACCGCCTCCTGGCCCAGAGCAGTCACGCACGGAAACACGTGGTGGTCTCGGATGACCGGGCCGTGCAGGCCTCCGCGCGTCATCATGGCGCCGAGGTGATGACCGGCGAACGCTTCCTGTGGCAACTGGCCCAGGACGCCCAGCGGCGTCGCGGCGAACCCGAACTCCGCCGGGATGTGCATCTGGATGACGCATCCACCCGGCGGTGGATGGACGAACTGGGACTGAGCGAGGACACCCCATGAACCCGATCGACTTCGACCATCCGCCGGCCGATCCCGTGGAGGCCTGCAAGGCCTGGTTCCGCGAGAGCGAAGGCATGGGCTTCGCCAATCCCAATGCCATGACGCTCGCCACCGTCGATGCCGCGGGCCAGCCCCACGCCCGCATCGTGCTGCTCCGCGGCTTCGACGACCGTGGAGCCGTGTTCTTCACCAACCGCGAGAGCGACAAGGGCGTTCAGCTGCGCGCCAACGACCGCGCAGCGCTGCTCTTCCACTGGGATCGCGAGCCCATCGGCAGGCAGATCCGCATCGAGGGCCATGTCACCCTGGCCAGCGACGCGGAGAGCGACACCTACTGGAACAGCCGACCTCGCGAGAGCCAGCTCAACGCCTGGGCCAGCCAGCAGAGCCGTCCCGTGGCCAGCCGCGCCGCGCTGCAGGCCGAGCAGGACCGCATGACCGCCCGCTTCCAGGGTCAGCCGGTGCCGCGACCACCGCACTGGGGCGGCTATCGCGTCTCCCTGGAACGCATCGAGCTCTGGCAGGGCGACCGGTACCGCCTGCACGACCGAATCGTCTACGCCCGCGCCGCCTCGGGCTGGGGCATGCAGCGCCTCAGTCCCTGACTCAGGCGGCCACTTCCTCGCTGCGCGGCGCACCCCAGCGTCGCGGCTCGCGACGCGGCGGCACCCATCCACCCAGCACGCGCACCTCGCCCATGGCGCCAAGCGTCTGCCGGACGCGGTCCACCAGCGTTCGCGAGGGCACCACCCGCACGCCGCGGACCATCAGCACGGCGTCGCGTCCATCCTCCAGCTCCACGCGAAGCACGGTCTCCACCGGTCGGCCCTTCAACACATCGCCGCTGGCCGACGCCTGACGCAGCAGCCCTCCCACCATGCGCCACACGGTGCCGAAGGGTTCATCGCCGTCGGCCGTGCCCGCGCGAAGGCGAACCTCCAGCCGCGTCGCCAGCTGCTCCTGCGCCTGCTCGATCGGGATGAGCCGGTTCACGATGATGCTCGGCTCGGCCCGCTTGCGATCCACCACCCCCACCACCACCACGGGGCGGTCCATCTGCAGGTGCTCGCCGCACTTGGCGAAGTCGTCCGGGAAGAGCACGCCATCGATCTGTCCATGCCGGTCGGCCAGCGTCATCATGGCCATGCGGCGCCCGGGCTCGCGTCCCTTCTGGCTCACCGTGGGACGGATCCGCGTGACGATGCCCGCCATCACCACCGGCGCGTCGGCCTGCAGGTCGCCGATCGCCGGCGTCTCGCAGGTGCAGAACGCGTCCACGATCCATCGGTGCTCGTCCAGGGGATGCCCGCTCACGTGGAAGCCGATCGCGTCCTTCTCCATGGCCAGCGTGGTCATGCGGTCCCAAGGTGCCGCTGCCTTGAGCGGCGCAGCGGTCCGCGGCGTTGAAGGCGCCGCCTGTTCGAGCAGGCCGAACATGTTCATCTGCCCACTGCGGCGGTCGCTGGCCTCGGCCTGCCCGGCCTGCACCGCGTCGGGAATGGTCGCCACCATGGCGGCGCGGTTCGCCAGGCCATGCAGGCTGTCGAAGGCGCCACCCTTCACCATCGCCTCGATGGTGGCGCGGTTCACCGCCCGCAGGTCCACGCGGGCACAGAAGTCATGCAGATCGCGGAACGGGCCGCCCTTCGCTCGCTCCTGAACGATGGCGGCGATGGCCGAGGTGCCCGCCCCCTTGATGGCCTGCAGGCCAAACCGCACGTGGCCATGACAGGCATCGACCGTCTCGCCATCGCCGAACACCACCGCGAAGTCGGCAGCGCTCAGGTTCACGTCCGGCGGCTTCACCTCCACGCCCACGTGCGGCTTCGCCTGCGTGCTGTCGGGCCACGGACAGCGGCGGCAATCCTCCAGGTAGACCGACCACTCCTCGATCTTCTTCGCCTGGCTCTCGAAGCTCAGCACGCTGGCCATGTAGAAGGCCGGGAACCACGTCTTCAGGTAGGCGGTCTGGTACGCCACGATGGCGTAGCCCGTGGAGTGGCTCTTGTTGAAGCCGTAGCCCGCGAAGCGCAGGATCAGCTCGAACAGCTCCTCGGCCGTGCGTCTCTCCACGCCGCGCTGCGCGGCACCCTGCACGAAATCCGCCTTGGCACCGGCGATCACGTCCTGCTTCTTCTTGCTGATCGCCTTGATGATGGAGTACGCGGCACGGAGCGGGATGCCGCCAAGGTGGTGCAGCACCTGCATCACCTGCTCCTGATAAACCATGATGCCGTAGGTCTCGGCCACCAGCTCGTCGACCTTCGGGTTCACCCCGGGCACCGCCTGGCGGCCGTGCTTGCGCGCGTTGTAGTCGGGGATCAGGTCCATGGGACCGGGCCGGAAGAGCGCATTGGCCGCGATCAGGTCCTCCAGGCGATCGGGCTTCATGTCGACCAGCAGCTTCCGCATGCCGCCCGACTCGAACTGGAACACGCCCATGGTGTCGCCCCGGCGGAACAGCCCCAGCACGCGCTGATCATCCATGCGGAGTCGGTCCAAGTCCAGCGGATGCGGTCCGCCATCATCCGGGGCCCGACCCACCGCCTTCCAGATGGCCTCGTCATCCAGCGTGCCCTTCACCAGCTGGCGGCAACGCTCGATGGTGCTCAGCGTGCGCAAGCCCAGGAAGTCCATCTTCAGCAGGCCCGCCTTCTCGCACGTGGGTCCATCCCACTGCGTCACCACCTCGTCGCCGCCCCCCGTGGCGCGGCAGAGCGGCACGATGTCGTCCAACGGCCGCGTGGCGATGACCACGCCCGCGGCATGGATGCCCGCATGCCGCGCGTGATCCTCGAGCGCCCTGGCGTGCTCGATGACCTTCGCCACCACGGGATCGGCCTCGGCCGCCTGCCGCAACTCGGGCTCCTTCTGAAGCGCCTCGTCCAGCGTGATGTGAAGTTCCGAGGGCACCAGGTTGGCCAGCCGCTGTCCCTCGCTCGGCGGCAGCCCCATGACACGGGCCACGTCCTTCACCGCGGCCTTCGCCTTCAAGCGCCCGAAGGTGATGATCTGCGCCACGTGGCCGTACTTGCCGCGCACGTACTCCAGCACGCGCGATCGACCGTCCTGGCAGATGTCCACGTCGATGTCGGGGTACTCGCTGCGATCGGGATCCGTGAATCGCTCGAAGAGCAGCCCGAATCGCTCGGGGCACGCGTTGGACAGGCCCAGCACGTAGCCCACCATGGTGCCCACGCCGCTGCCACGGGCCAGCGCCGGAATGCCGTTGCGACGGGCCCAGGCCACGAAGTCCCACACGATCAGGAAGTAGGCCGAGATGCTCTTGTCGGCCAGCACCTTCAGCTCGCGCTCCAGCCGGGCCCGGACCTGCGGCGTGATGCCGTCGGCGCCGTAGCGCCACGACGCCCCCGCTTCCGCCAGGTCGCGCAGGGCCTCGTCGCAGGCCTTCTTCGCCGCGGCGCGCTCCTTCTCGTCCGCCGACAGGCCCTCGAAGGGCTCCAGCTCGAAGCCGGCACAGAAGGCGTTGAACCACTCGGTCGGCGCGGCGGCGTCGAACTTCGGCGGCTTGCCGGTGCGCCGCACCTTCACCAGCGGCGCGTGATTCTCGCCCTTGGGGAGCTCCACCGTGCACCGGTCCGCGATGCGGAGCGTGTTCGCCAGGGCCTCCGGCACGTCCTGGAAGAGCTCCGCCATCTGGGCCGGGTCCTTCACGTACAGCTCCTCGCTGTACACCAGCCGGTCCGGACTGTCCTTGGTCTTCTGCATGGAGATGCAGCAGAGGGTGTCGTGCGCGTCGTGGTCCTCGCGCCGCAGGAAGTGCGCGTCGTTGTCGCACACCAGCGGCAGCTTCAGTTCCGCGGCCAGCTTCCGGACCAGCGGATCGATCTTCCACTGATCCTCCACGTGACGCTGCAGCTCCAGGTAGAAGCGTGGCTCGCCGTTCGCATTGCTGCCGAAGCACCTCGCGTGCCACTGCGCCTCCTCGCGGGCCCGGTCCCAATCGGCCGGATCCTGCGTTGCCAGGAACTGCTGCAGCCAGTGCGCCACGCTCGAGCCCAGGTGGCCGTTGATCGCGATGATGCCCTCGCCCCACTTCTCCAGCGTGGAGCGGTCCATCCGCGGCTTGTAGTAGAAGCCGTTCAGG
>JBILWQ010000053.1:0-8737 GCA_044369805.1 Phycisphaerales bacterium | reverse complement strand
GATCCATGGATCGGTGCCCCCGTGCAGGCCGATCCTGCGGCACCGATCCATGGATCACCTCCGTCTGCTCCGCATACGGCATCTTCGCGGTCCCAACATCTGGACCTACCGATCCGCCCTCGAGGTCTGGATCGATCTTGGTGACCTTGAGGATCGACCCTCGAACCGGATTCCGGGCTTCAAGGCGCGTCTGGTCGGCCTGCTGCCGGGTCTCGAGGCGCATCACTGTGGCGTGGGGGAGCGAGGTGGATTCCTGCAGCGCCTCGACTCGGGCACCATGGCCGGCCACGTGCTGGAGCACGTGGTGATCGAGTTGCTCAACCTCGGCGGCATGCCCACGGGCTTCGGTCAGACGCGAAGCACCTCGCGTCGGGGGGTGTATCGCATGGCCTTCCGGGCCCGCGACGAGCGTGTGGCCCGCGTGGCGCTCGCGCAGGGACACCGACTGCTCGAGGCCGTGCTGCGCGAGGAAGCGTTCGATGTTTCCGAGGCGGTGGAAGCGGTGCGCGAGGCGGTGGACTGCTGCTACCTCGATCCGAGCACCGCCAGCATCGTGGCCGCGGCCACCGAGCGAGGCATTCCGCATTTCCGACTGAACGCGGGCAACCTGGTGCAGCTGGGTCAGGGGGTGAGGCAGCGACGCATCTGGAACACCGAGACCGGTCGCACGAGCGCCATCGCGCACGGCATCGCCCGCGACGATGATCTCACCCGTTCGCTCCTGGCCTCCTGTGGCGTGCCCGTTCCAGATGCGCCGGAGATCGCTGCGCCCGGCCAGCCCTGGAACGCCGCCCGGCCCATGCCGGGCCGCGAGCACCGGCTGCTGGTGGTGGGAGGCATGCTGGTGGCGGCGGCTCGCGGCCACGAGGCCTGGGTCACCGGTGACGGCCAGTCCACCGTGCAGGAACTTGTCGATGCGCAGATCAATGCCAGCCATTGCCCCGGCGATGCCGAGGGTGCTGTCCGCTCCCGGATCCGCTGCGTGGCGGACGCCACCATCCTGCGGATCCTGCGCCGCCAGGATCTGACGCCCGCGAGCGTGCCCGCCAAGGATGCCCGCGTGCTGATCCAGCGCATCGGACGGGAGGCCGAGGACTGCACCGATCGGGTGCATCCGGAGGTGCGGCGCATCGCGGAACTCTCGGCCCGCCTGGTGGGGCTCGATGTCGCGGGCATCGACGTGGTCGCGGATGACATTGCCCAGCCGCTGCAAACGCAGGGCGGTGCGGTGGTGGAGGTGCACGCGGGTCCGGGCCTGGTCATGCACCTCGAGCCCAAGCAGGGCGCATCACGACCCGTGGGGCGAGCGATCATCGATCATCTCTTCGCCGAGGGTGATGACGGCCGGATCCCGGTCGTCGGCATCTCCGGCTCGCGCGACACCGCGCGCATCGCGTGCCTGGTCGCGTGGCTGCTTCACCTGTCGGGTCGTCATGTGGGTCTGGCCTGCGGCGGTGGCATCTGCCTCGATCGTCAGCGCGTGGACGCCGCGGACGGCACCCGCTGGGAAGCGGGGCGTCGCGTGCTGATGAATCATCAGGTGGAGGTGGCGATCCTGGAGACCCACCCGGTGGGCATCCTGCAGGATGGCTTGCCGTACGACCGGTGCGAAGTGGGGCTGGTGCATGACCTGAAGGGGCATGCGGGCCTGGCCGAGCATGACGTGCATGGCCCGGAGCAGATGTACAAGGTCATGCGCACGCAGGTGGATGTGGTGCTGCCGCGAGGCATGGCCGTGCTCAACGCAACGGACCCGGAGATCGCCTCCATGGCGCAGCTCTGCGACGGTCAGGTGGTGCTCTATGCGGTCGATGGCGGGAATGCCGATCTGGTTCGGCACCGCGCCGCCGGTGGTCGCGCGGCCTTCGCGCAGGGTCGCACCATCATGCTCGCCATCGGAGAGGACGAGACCCCGGTGGGGCACCTGCCCGAGGGCGATGCGGCAGGCGCTGACGAGGCCACGCTTGCGGGCGTGGCTGCGGCATGGGCGAGCGGTGTGGACGCGGACGTGATCGTCACGGGCCTGGCCACCTTCGGGAGCGACCTGGACCCATTCGCGTTCATGGCGGTGCCCGGGCACCCCACTCACGCACTCTCGGGAGCCCGCTGAGGCGATCCAACAGCACCAGGACAGGCACGGACCATGGACATTCAACGCATCCGAGCGCTCCGAGGACCCAACCGCTGGAGTTCGCGCACCGCCATCGAGGCGTTGGTGCATTGCACGGAGGCGGAGCGATGCGTCGCCGACCTGCCGGGCTTCGAGGCCAGGCTCCGCGAGGCGTTCCCCGAGGTGGGGGTGCTGCCCTCGGGCCGAGGCGGGCCTCTGGCCATGGCCCATGTGCTGGAGGCGGTGGCGCTGTCCCTGCAGGAGGAGGCGGGGTGTGCGGTGACCTTCTCCCACACGGAGGCGACGGCGGAGGAAGGCACGTTCTTCGTGGTGGTGGAGTGCTCCGAGGAGGAGGTCGGTCGCCGCTCGATCGAGGTCGCTGCCACGCTGATCGAGGCGGTTCTGGCAGGTGTGCCGTTCGAGACCAACCGGGCCGTGGCGGAGCTGCGCGAGCGGGACGAGGACCTGCGGCTGGGACCCAGCACGGGATCGATCGTGGCGGCTGCGGTGGCGCGCGGCATCCCGTACCGCCGGCTCACCGAGGGAAGCCTGGTGCAGTTGGGGTGGGGCCGCCGGGCGCGGCGCATCCAGGCCGCGGAGATCGACGGAACCAGCGTGGTTTCCGAGACGATCGCGCAGGACAAGGACCTCACCAAGAAGCTGCTGGAGGCTGGAGGCGTGCCAGTGCCCCAGGGGCGGCAGGTGGCCACGCTGGACGAGGCCTGGGCCGCGGCGGAGGAACTTGGGCTTCCGGTGGTGGTGAAGCCGGTCGACGGCAACCAGGGCAAGGGTGTCACGGTGAACATCGACTGCCGCGAGGTGATGGAGGTGGCGTTCCGTGCGGCCGCCGAGATCGGCACCGTCATGGTGGAGCGATGCCTTCCAGGCAACGATCACCGCATGCTCGTGGTGGGCGACCGGCTGATCGCGGCGGCGAGGCGCGATGCGCCCTTCGTGATCGGCGATGGCACGCTGTCGGTCCGCGACCTGGTGGCCAAGGTGAACGAGGACCCTCGCCGAGGCGTGGGGCATGCCACCAGCCTGACGCGGATTCGGCTGGATGAGATCGCCCTGGCCACGCTGAAGCTGCAGGACCTGGGGCCCGAGTCCGTTCCCGAGCGTGGTCGCCGCGTGGTGCTTCGGAACAACGCGAACCTCTCCACGGGGGGCACGGCCACCGATGTGACCGATGATGTGCACCCCTCGGTGGCGGCGGCGGCGGTGGCGGCCGCGCAGATCGTGGGCCTGCATGTCTGCGGCGTGGACGTGGTGTGCGAGAGCGTCATGCGGCCGCTCGAGGAGCAGGGGGGCGGCGTGGTCGAGGTGAACGCGGCGCCGGGGCTTCGCATGCACCTGGCTCCTTCCCACGGCCGCAGCCGCAACGTGGGCGAGGCGATCATGGGCCTGCTCTATCCCGCGGGCGATGATGGCCGCATTCCCGTGGTGGCCGTGACGGGCACGAACGGGAAGACAACCACGGTGCGGATGATCGCCCACCTCTTCGAGCGAAGCGGGCGCTGCGTGGGCTTCACCGGCACGGACGGCATTCATGTGGCGGGCCGCCTGATCGAGCAGGGGGACTGCTCAGGGCCGAAGAGCGCTCGCAGCGTGCTCATGCATCCCGACGTGGATGCGGCGGTGCTGGAGACGGCGCGTGGCGGCATCCTGCGCGAGGGTCTGGGCTTCGACCGCTGCCAGGTGGCGGTGGTCACCAACCTGGGCGAGGGCGATCACCTGGGCATCGGGCATATCCACACCGTCGAGCAGCTGGCCACGGTGAAGGGCGTGATCGTGCAGGCGGTTGCGCCATCGGGAGCGGCGGTGCTCAATGCCGCCGATCCGCACGTGGCCGCCATGGAGCGCCTGTGCCCCGGTGACGTGATCTTCTTCGCGGAGTCTCGGACACATCCGGTCATCGGGCGCCACCTGGCCCGTGGCAAGCGCTGTGTGTTCGTGGAGGGCGGGGACATCGTGGCCGCACAGGGCGGCGTGCAGCATCGGATTCCGCTGCGGGAGGCGCCGGTCACGCAGGGAGGCATGATTCCGTTCCAGGTCGAGAACGCCATGGCGGCCATCGCGGCCGCGTGGGCGTGCGGGCTGGACTGGGAGACCATTCGCGCAGGTGCGGCCAGCTTCCGCAGTGACGCCGCATCCGTGCCGGGTCGCTTCAACGTGATGGCCTTCCGGGGCGCCACCGTGATCGTGGACTACGGGCACAACCCCGACGCCATGCGTGCGCTGGTCCGGGCCGTGGAGGCCGTTCCGCTGTCACCGGGGCGGCGGCGATCGGTGGTCATCAGTGCCGCGGGCGATCGGCGCGACCAGGACATCCGTGCGCAGACCGCCATCCTGGGTGCCGCGTTCGATGATGTGGTGCTCTACGAGGATGCGTGCCAGCGCGGCCGTGCCGAGGGCGAGGTGATGGCCATCCTGCGGCGGGGTCTCGAGGGCGCCTTGCGGACCAGTCGGGTTGACGAGATCCGTGGGGAGTTCGCGGCGATCGACCTGGCGATGGACCGCCTGGAGCACGGCGACATCTGCCTGGTGCTCGCCGATCAGGTCGAGGCTTCGCTGCGCCACATCCAGGCCCGCCTGGGCCGGCAGTCCGCGGCCGTGCGATGAGGCTTCGTGGGCCGCTGGTGGCCCGCATCCGATACGATCGCCGTGCATGAATCGTCGTGTGGCCATTGTTGCATCGGTGCGCACGCCCATCGGCCGGCATGGTGGTTCGCTGGCGGTGGTGAGGCCGGACGACCTGGCCGCGCACGTGATCCGCGCGGTGGTGGCAAAGGCCGGCGTGGACGGTGCCGCGGTGGATGATGTCTACTTCGGTGCCGCGAACCAGTCCGGCGAGGACAACCGGAACGTGGCCCGCATGGCTTCGCTGCTGGCGGGTCTGCCAGTCACGGTGCCGGGTGCCACGGTGAACCGGCTCTGCGCCTCGGGCCTCGAGGCCGTGAACGTGGCTGCACGCATGATCGAGGCAGGCTGCGGCGACATCATGGTGGCGGGTGGCGTTGAATCCATGAGCCGTGCCCCCTATGTGCTGAGCAAGTCCGCCGAGGCATTCGGCCGCACGCAGGAGATGCACGACACCACCATCGGCTGGCGCTTCGTGAATCCCGCCATGGCGACGAAGTACCCGGCGATCTCGCTGGGCGAGACGGCGGAGAACGTGGCGAGGAAGAACGGCATTTCGCGCGAGGACCAGGATCGCTTCGCGCTGATGAGCCAGCAGCGGTGGTCCGCGGCGCACGCGGCGGGCAAGTTCGCGGATGAGATCGTGCCGGTCGAGATTCCGCAGGGGAAGAGGCCGCCGATCGTGGTGAGCACCGACGAGCACCCGCGCCCCGACACCACCCTGGAGAAGCTCGCTGCCCTGAAGCCGGCGTTCTCGAAGGCGCCGGATGCCACGGTGACGGCGGGCAACAGTTCGGGCATCAACGATGGTGCGGCGGCCCTGCTGCTGGTGGAGGCGGGCCGCGCGAAGGCGCTGGGCCTGAAGCCGCTTGCCTTCGTGGGCAAGAGTGCCTCGGCCGGCGTGGATCCCGCGTGCATGGGCATCGGGCCGGTGCCCGCCATGCGCAAGCTGGCCGGGCGGGTGGGCGTGAAGCTCTCCGACGTCGACCTGTTCGAGATCAACGAGGCCTTCGCGGCCCAGGCCGTGGCGTGCGTGCGGGAACTGGGCCTGGATCCCGAACGAGTGAACGTGAACGGTGGGGCGATCGCGATGGGACATCCACTTGGCGCCAGTGGCGCGCGCATCTGCGTCACGCTGGTCCACGAGATGGCGCGTCGAGGCTCGACGCGGGGCATCGCCTCGCTCTGTGTGGGCGTGGGGCAGGGTCTCGCGGTGATGTTCGATCGCGAGTGAGCGGCCCGATCAGGCCTTCGCCAGCCGCCGGAAGCCCGACTCCATTGCCGCCACGAGCGCATCGATGTCGGTCTCGGTCATGGGGGTGGAGAGCATGCCCGTGCACGTGCCCACCATCAGGAAGCCCTCGGCGAACAGGTGTTCGAGCATGAGCTTGAGCCGCTTGTTCTCCTCGGGCGTGGTGTACGCCTCGCGATAGTTGGCCGGTACCCGGGCCTTCATGTGCACGCGGAACATGGAGCCGCCGCCGGTCACGCTGGCGCAGGCACCGGTGCGGGCGATCGCCTGGCCGATGCCTTGCCGCACCCGGTCACCCAGCGCGTTCAGGCGGGCCACTGCCGCGCGGTCGAAGTGCTCCATGGCCACGCGGCCCGCGGTCATGGTGACCGGGTTTGCGGAGAAGGTGCCCGAGAGCGGGAACAGCAGCTTCGGCGCGGCGGGATTGAGCACCTCCATGAACTCCGCCTTGCCTGCCAGCGCACCCACCGGGAAGCCGCCGCCGATCATCTTGCCCAGCGCCGTCAGGTCCCCGTGGATGCCGTAGCCCTGCTGGGCGCCGCCGTATTCGGTGCGGAAGGTGATCACCTCGTCCAGCACCAGCAGGGCACCATTCTTGGCGGTCCACTCGCGCATGGCGGTCACGAAGGCCTTCGAGGCGGGCTTCAGCCCCACGCGGTGGGGCAGCAGGTCCAGCACCACGCACGCAAGCTGGTCGCGGTGCTCGTTCAGCAGCGCGATCGATCGGTCCACGTCGTCGAAGGGGATCACCACCACGTCGTCCGTGGCGGACTGCGGGGCGCCGTGCACCAGCGGCACGCGGTTGGGGTGGTCCGCCGAACCCCAGTCCTTCGGGGTGGAGCCCTGGCTGGTCTCCACGTAGTCGTAGGCGCCGTGGTAGGCCCCCTCGACCTTGGCGATCATGGGCCGGCCGGTGAAGGCCCGCGCGGCCTTCAGGGCGGCCATCACCGCCTCGGTGCCCGAGTTCACGAATCGGATCTGGTCGAAGCCCTCGCTGCGCGAGCACATGTGCTCGGCATGCAGCACCTCCTGCTCGGTGGCCATCATGAACGCCGTGCCGCGGGCCACCTGTGCGGCCACGGCCTGCGTCACGGGCGGGTAGGCATGACCATGGATGAGCGAGGCCACGTTGTTGGCGAAGTCGATGCGGGTGACGCCGTCGATGTCGGTCACGCGGCAGCCCGCCCCATGGGCCACGTAGGGGGGCACCGCGCTCCACAGCACGGTGTTGCGGCTCACGCCGCCGGGCATCACTTTCTTCGCGCGCTCGAAGAGCTGGGCACTGCGGCTGGTGGTCGAGTGGGCGGATTCCGTGGCGTTGGGGCTCATGTCAGGCTCCGGTCCGTGGGGCGGGGGCACGCAGGATGGGCGCACCGGTGCGCTCCTGCACGAAGTCGAAGCCTATGCCGGGTGCCAGCTCGACAAGCCGGAATCCCATCGGCGTGATGTCGATCACGGCCAGGTCCGAGTAGACCCGGGTGACCACGCCGCGGCCGGTGAGCGGATAGGTGCAACGCTCGACCAGCTTGGGTGTGCCTTCCTTGGTGACATGGGTGGTCATCACGAAGACGCGCTTCACGCCGGCCACCAGATCCATGGCGCCGCCCACGGCTGGAATGGCGTCATCCGCGCCCGTGGACCAGTTCGCCAGGTCACCGTTGGCCGCCACCTGCAGGGCGCCGAGCACGCTCAGGTCCAGGTGCCCGCCACGGATCATGGCGAAACTGGTGGCCTGATCGAAGAACGCGGCGCCCGGCATCATGGTGACGCGTCGCTTGCCCGCGTTGATGAGTTCGGGGTCGCCCTGGCCTGCGGCGGGGGAAGGACCCATGCCCAGCAGCCCGTTCTCGGTGTGGTAGACGAGTGTCCGCCCCGCGGGCACGAACTTGGCCACAAGCTCGGGAATCCCGATGCCGAGGTTCACGTAGGCACCGTTCTCGATGTCCTGGGCCACGCGCTCGGCGATGCCTTCGCGGGTCCACCCGATGGTCGTTTCCGCAGACTTGCCGCCGGATGCCGCGCTCACGGGTAGCTCGCTCCTGCCTCGTTCAGGGCGGATTCAAGCGCCGGCGAGGCCACATGCACCACGCGGTCCACGAAGATGCCGGGCGTGACGATTGTCTCGGGATCGAGTTCTCCCGCAGGCACCACCTGCGCCGCCTGCACGATGGTGACCGTGGCGGCCGTGGCCATCATGGGGGCGAAGTTCCGCGCGGTGCGGTGGAACATGACGTTGCCGTGGGTGTCGGCGATGCGGCCCTTGATCAGCGTGAAGTCGGCGCGAAGGCCGTGCTCGAGCACGTGCTCGCGTCCGCCGAACATGCGAGTTTCCTTGCCCTCAGCCAGCGGCGTGCCCGCGGCGGTGGGGGTGTAGAAGGCCGCAACGCCGGCGCCGCCCGCGCGGATGCGTTCGGCCAGCGTGCCTTGCGGCACCAGTTCCAGTTCCACCTTGCCGGCGCGGTACAGGTCGGGAAAGACGGTCGACCCTGCGGTCTTGGGGAACGAGCAGATCACCTTGCGCACACGGCCGGCTCGAAGCAGGGCGGCCAGGCCCACCAGGCCCGTGCCCGTGTTGTTGCTGATCACGGTCAGGTCCTTGGCGCCCTGGTCGATCACGGCATGGATGAGCTCGATGGGGCTGCCGGCCTCGCCGAAGCCGCCGATCATCACCACGGCGCCGTCGCGGACGTCCGCCACGGCGGCGTGCGCGCGCGCGCGCCGCGTGTCGATCATCG
>JBILWQ010000103.1:0-6722 GCA_044369805.1 Phycisphaerales bacterium | reverse complement strand
TGGATTTGAACCAGTGACCTCCGGGTTATGAGCCCGACGAGCTACCAGGCTGCTCTACCCCGCAGTCGAGGGGGCAACTGTACGTCGAACGGGCTTCGCCGTCAATCACCAGCACGTGTCGCCGGTCTGCGACCGCGGCGGCGACGGCAAACGACGGTCAACGCGAGCAGGGCCGCAGCGGCCGGGGCCGGCACGGGGGTGTCGGTGCCCTGCACCAGCACGTTGTCGAAGCGGTTGTGGCCACCGGAGCTACCGGCGGCCTTGGGAGCTTTCGGGGATGCCGATCGCGTGGCCGCCGATCACGCCAGCTCGCGTGCGGCCAAAAGCGAAAGCCCCCGCCGGAGAACCGGCGGGGGCTGGAGTTGCTTCCGTTCCTTTCGTCAGGCCATCACCGCATCAGCGGCGACGACGGCTGACCAGGCCAGCCAGGCCGACGAGTGCCGCAGCACCCGGAGCCGGGACGGTGTACACCGCCATGCTTCCGAAGTCGACGTTGAAACTCGACGAGGAGGCTGCACCGGCGGTGATGTAGTTGAAATCGATCACGCTGTTGATCGCACGCACGCCGGCTTCGTAGAAGAAGCCGGTGTAGCTCACGCCTCCGTCGACGCTGTAGTACCACTCAACGCGGCCGGTGTCGAAGTTGCGATTGCTGGCGAAGTACACCCAACTGCCGGCCGTGGGCACCGGGCCCGTGTTCGTGCCCGTGTTGAAGGTGAACACGTAGTTGCCCGCGGTTCCGCCCGCGGCGGCAGCCGTCAGGTACGCACCACCCTGGATCTTGCCCTGGGTGTAGCTGGTACCTGTGCCGACATCCATTCGCATGCCGGAGGTGATGTAGGAGGCGGTGGCGTCATAGTCGTAGGTGAACATGCTGCCGCGACCACGCTGGGTGTTGGCGGCCTTGTTGAACATGCTCGACTCGGTCCACACGATGTTCTCGCCCGCGCCACGACCGGCGAACTCGGCGCTCAAGTCACGGTAGAAGAACCGCGAGCTGGTGCCGGACTGGGTCTGGTTGTAACCCTTGCCAGCCTGACCGCCCGGACGGGTCGCCGTGATGTTGAAGGCCGCGGTGGAGCCGCCGAAGTTGGTCCACAGATCCTGGCCAACGGCGCCGCCGACGGTGAAGTTGGACCAGTCGGTGCTGTAGAGGTCCGTGTCCTTGTTGAGCTTGGGCAGCTTCAGGCCGGTGCCGATCATGTTGTTCTTGCCGAGAACGATCTCGCCGACGATGTTGTCGTTGGCGAGGGCGGCCGACGAGATGACAGCCGTGGCCAGAGCCGCAATACCGATCTTGTTCATTGGGAACTCCAAGTAAGGGAAAGGGAACGAAAGAGAACGGGCCGAAGCCCAGGGGAACGAGTCTTCTCCAACTGGCGGGCGGCAGGGAAGGCCGTGGGATCCCGACACTTGGATGGACGCTGCAACCTAACCCGGCTTTGACTTCGTGCAAATATGCCGCATGAAGAATCGAAAATTCATGACGGTCAATTCGGTGGAGCCGCTTGACTTGCGGGCCACAGCGGGGGCCGGGCCAGCAAGCGGCGATGGGGGCTGTTGAGACGACTCAGATGCCACCTGGGCGCCTGAAATGCGTCATATGGATCATCAAGGCAAGGTATTATAGGACGAATTGCTCGATGATCTCGAGCGAATCCCGTCCACCACCCGCTTGCCACCTTCCCTCAGCTTCCGCAGCCAGAGGGCGGCGAACTGGAACTCCAGGGCCAGGATCGCCAACCCGGCCGGAATCACCAGCATGGCGGGCCCGGGGGTCACCAGCATGATCACACCCACCAGAAGCACCGTTCCACCGATCACGCCCACGCAGATGCGCCGGGCTGCCTTCAGCGTGAATTGTGCGAGCCCGTTCACATGGACAGGGTAGGTCGGTCCGGTTGGGTCGGCGGCCATGGCTAGGATCGGATTTCGGAGACTTCCCATGCCACCAGCCACGCCCGCCCCGGAAACGACCCAGATCATCTACTCCATGCAGGGGGTGACCAAGGAGATCGACCGCAAGCCGATCCTGAAGGACATCTCGCTTTCCTACTACTACGGTGCGAAGATCGGCGTGCTGGGGCTGAACGGCAGCGGCAAGAGCACGCTGCTGAAGATCATGGCCGGCGTCGACAAGGCCTTCGAGGGCAAGGTCTGGGCTGCCCAGGGCTACGACATCGGCTACCTGGAGCAGGAGCCGCTGCTCGGGGAGACGCGGACCGCCATCGAGGTGGTGCGTGAGGGTGCCAAGGGCACCTTCGACCTGCTTGCCGAGTTCGACCGACTGAACGAGAAGCTGGCCGAACCGCTCGATGCCGACGCCATGGAGAAGGTGCTCAACCGGCAGGCCGAGGTGCAGGAGAAACTGGAGAAGCTGGATGCGTGGAGCGTGGACAATCAGCTGGAGATGGCCATGGAGGCGCTTCGCTGCCCGCCGCCGGACCAGCCGCTGAACACCTGCTCGGGCGGCGAGAAGCGCCGCGTGGCCATGTGCCGGCTGCTGCTTCGCAAGCCCGACATCCTGCTGCTGGACGAGCCCACCAACCATCTGGACGCGGAGAGCGTGGGCTGGCTCGAGCAGCACCTGAAGCGCTACGAGGGCACCGTGATCGCGGTGACCCACGACCGCTACTTCCTGGACAACGTGGCGGGCTGGATCCTGGAGCTCGACCGCGGCGAGGGCATTCCCTACAAGGGCAACTACACCGGCTGGCTCGAGCAGAAGCGGAAGCGGCTCGAGGTGGAGGAGAAGCAGGAGAGCCAGCGGCAGAAGACGCTGGCCCGCGAACTGGAGTGGATCCGTCAGAACCCCAAGGGCCGGCAGGCCAAGAGCAAGGCCCGCGTGAGCAGCTACGAGCAGTTGCTGGCTCAGGACACCAAGGCCAAGGCCAGGGAGATCGAGATCTTCATTCCGCCCGGGCCCCGGCTGGGCAACGTGGTGGTGCAGGCTCAGGAGGTTCGGAAGGCCTTCGGCGACCGCATGCTGCTCGACGGTGCCACCTTCGACCTGCCGCCGGGTGCGGTGGTGGGCATCATCGGGCCCAACGGGGCTGGCAAGACCACGCTCTTCCGCATGATCACCGGGCACGAGAAGCCCGACGATGGCGAGTTCCGGGTGGGCGAGACTGTGAAGCTGGCGTACCTGGAGCAGACCCGCGACTCGCTGAAGGACACCGACAGCGTGTGGCAGGCGATCTCGGGAGGCAGCGAGATGATCAGGCTGGGCGGCGCCGAGGTGAACAGCCGTGCGTACGTGAGCCGCTATGGCTTCACGGGCAACGACCAGCAGAAGCAGGTGGGGGTGTTGAGCGGCGGCGAGCGAAACCGCGTGCACCTGGCTCGCATGCTCACCAGCGGCGCCAACGTGATCCTGCTGGATGAGCCCACGAACGACCTGGACGTGAACACCATGCGGGCGCTCGAGGAGGCCATCCAGAACTATGCGGGGGTGGTGCTGGTCATCAGCCACGACCGCTGGTTCCTGGACCGCGTGGCCACGCACATCCTGGCCTTCGAGGGTGAGAGCAAGGTCTTCCTGTTCCCGGGTTCTTGGAGCGAGTACGAGGAGGACCGGCGGAAGCGGCTGGGCCTGGGCGCGGATGCCTCGCCACACCGGGTGACCTATCGCAAGCTGACGCGAGCCTGAAGAGGGACGGGCCTACATATCGGCCCCATCACCGGCCGCGGACCCCCTCGCGGCCTCGGCCGAACTTGATCCCGGAAAAAAGGCAGGTTCTCCTGGCTCGAGCCGAATTCTCGTCAAACTTCGTTGATGCCACGACGGGCCAGGCTGCAATGCGCGGGTGAATTCGTGCACGTGATGAATCGGCGTGTTGACCGATCCTGCCTGTTCGGAACCTCAGCGGATTACCGCGTCTTCGCGTCGATCCTGGCCTGGTCACAACGTCAGGTCCGCATGGAGATCACCGCTTGGGTCCTCATGCCCAATCATTGGCACCTGGTGCTGCACCCTCTCGGCGATGGGCAGCTCACTGAATTCATGCACCGCGTGCAGACTGTGCACGCCATGGCCTTCAGGAAGGCCACAGGCACTTCGGGACAGGGCTGCGTGTACGGATCCCGCTTCAAGGGATTCCTGATCCCGCAGGATCGCCTGCTCCGCAGCGTCGTCTACGTGGAGCGAAACCCGGTCAAGGCGAGTCTTGTTGGGCGAGCCCAGGACTGGCCCCACGGATCGGCGGAGGACTCGGGAGACGGGCACCGCTCGCCCCTCGTGACCCGGCTTCCGATGGAACTGGAGCGGCACCGGATCGGTCTGTTGGGGCAGCCGTTGCCGGGGGAGTTCGAGGCGAGCTTCCAGTCTGCATGCCGCGTGGGGGTCATGGGATCGCCTCTCGCGGCTCGGCAATCGATGCAACGAAAGATCGAGGCGGTTCGAAGCGTGAATGCCGCACGCGGCGTGTTGAGCGGATCACGAGGCTGAGCGTGTGGGTTCAGGAGGTTTGTGGTGTTGCGGGCGGTGGTCCGATATGTAGGCCCGTCCCTCTTTATTATCCCCGCATGATCGCCAGTGACGAGGCCGTCGTGATGGCGGGTGTTCCCGCGCTGAACATGCTCCTCTTCCACCGGATCCGGTTCCGGGTGGGCGACCCGGTGGCCTTGGTCGAATGGCCCGCGCCCGGCTCACCCCGGCGTCGAACCCTGATCCTGCGAGACATCGAGATGGACCGGGCCCGTCAGCACGCACGCGCTGACACGATCGCCTGTCCGCGAGATTTCGAGCCCGCGGGGGGCCTGAGCGGCGACCGCGAGATCGCCACCGCGCAGGCGCTGGCCGAGTGCCTGCGCCGCCAGGGCGTTCGCAAGGCCGCCTGCGACCGCACCCTTCCCGCCATCTTCCAGCACCACCTGGCCGCGGCCGGCATCGCCGTGCGGTGCGAGCCCGGGCTGTTCATCTCGGATCGTCGATCGAAGGACGATCGCGAACTTGCCGCCATCCGCGACAGCCAGCACATGACCGAACGCGCCATGGAGCTGGCCTGCCGTCTGGTAGCCCGCGCCAGCGCCGCCGCCGATGGCACGCTCATGCATGCCGGTGAGCCGCTGACCAGCGAGCGTGTCCGCGGCGAGATCGACGCCTTCCTGGCGAGGAACGGCTTCGAGAACCCGCGCTCGATCGTGGCGGGCGGCCCGCAGGGCGGCGACTGTCACCACGATGGCACAGGGCCGCTGCGCACGGGTGAGCCGGTGATCGTGGACATCTTCCCCCGAAGCAAGGCCACCGGGTACTGGGGAGACAGCACGCGATGCGTGGTGCACGGCGCCGTGCCGCCGGAGGTGGCCCGGATGCATGCCACCGTGGTGCAGGCGAAGGCCGCGGCCCTGGCAGCTGCCCGCGCGGGCGTGACGGGCGAGGCGGTGCATGCGGCCACCCGCAGCGTGATCGAGGCCGCGGGCTTTGGCATGGGACTGCCGCCCGCCGGCGCGCCAGCCGACTGGTGCGGCATGGTGCACGGCACGGGTCACGGTCTGGGTCTGGAGGTGCATGAGCCACCCCTGCTGGACCGGGGGGGACCGGAACTGCTCGAAGGCGATGTGGTCACGATCGAGCCCGGCCTCTACAGCCACGCCGTGGGCGGAATCCGGATCGAGGATGCGGTGGCCATCACGCCACGGGGAGCCGTCAACCTGGGCAGCGGATTGCAGGAGGGCCTGGACTGGCGCTAAGCGCCCCCGGCCTCACTCGCTCTCGTCGTCGCTCACATCGCCCTCGGCCAGTTCGGCCTCGAGCGGATCCACTTCCTGCTCCGACCGCACGAAACCCTTCGCGGCCTCCCGGCAGAGCGCCGCGAGGGCGTGGTGCAGGCCTTCATGGTCCGGGTGCGCGTCCAGCTTGGCCATCACGTCATCGATCTGCTTGTCCAGGTCATGGCCGCTGTCCACCGTCTCCACCGCGAAGTCGCCAAGCTGCTCCAGAGCGTCCACGAACCAGGCCATGGTGGGCTTCTCCAGGTTCTTGGGCGGCTGGATCCGCGTTCGAACGGTCACCGCGCCGATGGCGACGACGGGGCAGAGTCCCATGCGGTTGATCGGCTCGCGGCAGAGGACGGCCACGGCCACCTCGTCCCGCAGTGCGGCCAGTCGCAGACGGCGCGCATCGGCGCCCACCAGGGGCGGCTGCACCACGTAGCAGCCCGGCTTCACCTTCATGTCCTCGGTCACGCCCTCGGAGAGCAGGTTGATCCGGCGAGCGTCGATCGCCTCCTGCAGCCGCTGTCGACGGGCCTCCTGCAGGGTCAGGCAGATGTCCGCCATCATCTCGAAGGCCTCGGCACGCCGGGCCATCTCCAGGGCGCGCTGGGCGCATCGCTCGGCCTCGAACCACTTGCCGCGGCGCAGCGCGGCATCGGCCAGTTCCATCTGTTCGTCGATCCGGGCCTTGCCTGCAGGGGTGGTCATGGGGGTCCTCAGGCCTCGGGCCGGGCGGGAGCGGGTGCCACCCGGGAGCCGCGCTTGTCGTCGCCGCGCAGGTTCTCCTGGGCCCGGCCGTGCACGCCGCCGGCGCTCTCGAGCACGGCATCGCACAGCGTCTGCACGCTGGAGAATTCGGCGAACTCGTTGCGGAGCGCCGCCACCTTCTCCAGGATGCTGCCGCCCCGTTCGCGGAAGAGCCGCTTGTAGCACGTCTTCATGGCCTCTACTTCCGCGTCACCAAGGCCCAGGCGCCGCATGGCGATGGCGTTGTGTCCGCGCACCTC
>JBILWQ010000052.1:0-8986 GCA_044369805.1 Phycisphaerales bacterium | reverse complement strand
ATTCCGATGGTGTTGAGGGGAAGGGTCCCGAAATCTCGTTTCTATGTCCGAGGCGTCCGCACTGCGCGAGCGCCCGCAACCCGTGACCGGAGGTCCTGCCATGGCCCGCTTCCTGAGCCCGACTGCCCATTCCGCCCATCCGCTGTCCCTGCTGACCACCGGTCTGGTCGCGGCCTCGGCGAACGCTCAGTGGGAGGTGCCTCCCGCCTACACCCTGCCCACGGCCCCGACCGTGGCTCGGGCCGGCACCGTGGGTGCGATCGCCGACAACTCGAACAGCCTGACCGCGTATGGTCCGGCACAGACCTTCTATCGAGCGACCGGATCCAGTTACTCGGGCATGGGCACCACGGTGCTTGTAACCACGCTGACCGTGGGGACCAGCACCACGACCCCGATTCTGGGCAGTGCACGGCCGCAGTTTGGTTCAAGCGCCTGGATCCGGGCCGGCAAGGCTTCGGCGGACTCCACCGTGAGCATGCAGTGGCGAACGGCGACGCAGTTCGAGACCTACGGCTCCTCCGTGGGTACCGAGGCGAATCCGGGTCCCATGCCCGACTCGGCGCCTTGGAACACGCTGGCTAGCGACGTGGTGAAGATCACGGGCATCGCCGCGACAGGCTCTCTGGATGGTCAGGGCCGTCTTCCGACGGACGCCTACACGCTGGAACTGACCTTCGATCCGGGGCTCCTGGTCGCCAGTTACCAGAATTTCGACACCTACGGCTGGACGCTCAACGACATCATCGCGGCCGGCGAGTTGCAGTTGGGCTACTTCGACCCGATCACGGGCGTCTGGAGCAAGCAGGTGAACGTGATCGCCCCAGGGGCCTCACGCGTGCAGAACTTCCTCGGGAGCTGGGACAGCTTCGCCACCACCTACGGTGCCAATGACAACAACCTGGCCGACTATGTCGGGAGCTGGGGCATCGTGGTCGACTCGGCGAATCCAACCAACAGCCGGGTCTGGGCCGTCCTGGACCACACTTCCTCCTACGCCG
This sequence comes from Phycisphaerales bacterium, assembly GCA_044369805.1. Classification (GTDB taxonomy): domain Bacteria; phylum Planctomycetota; class Phycisphaerae; order Phycisphaerales; family SM1A02; genus SYAC01. The sequence continues at coordinate 7,985 of JBILWQ010000052.1, read as the reverse complement.
TGGTGCCTGCACCAGCCGCGTTCGCGCTGGTGGGTGCCGCGGCCTTGGCCGCGGGTCGTCGGCGCCGAGCCTGACGACACCGTCCGGAGCTGGCTCCGAGTTGAACGGATCGCTCAGGGCGTGAGCGCGGCGATCGCCTCGTCCGCGGCCCGGGCCAGGGGCTCGATCGACAGCGGCGCGCCCACGGCCTTCCGCATCCAGGCATCCGGCGTGACGCTGCCGATGCTGGTGATGCGCTTCGTCTCCGTGGCCAGGTCGCGCCCCCTCAGGTGCGAGCGGATCTGATGGCTCATCACGTGCCCGATGGTGTAGTCGGCCAGGTAGAGCGGGTGGCCGATCATGTGCTGGTAGGCCGCCAGCGTGTGGTACGGGTCCTTGCCGAAGTGCGGTTCGTAGAAGCTTGACCACAGTCGCTCGGCGATCGCCAGTACTTCGTCGCGCAACTGCTCGGGCGAAGCCTCGGGATTGGCGTAGATCCATCGCCAGGCCTGCAGTTCCAGCAGGCTGGGGCCTGCGATCTGGAACGCCGCCAGCATGGTGGCCAGGCTGTCCACGTGCATGGCCTGGCGGGCCTGCTCCGGGGTCTCCAGGCCCAGCACCTGCCGTCCCAGCGACTGGTAGAGGAAGGCGAACGCCTCGGTGCACGCGGTGTTGGGCACGCCGCGCAGCAGCGGACGCGGCGCGAAATGCGTGCTGCAGAGCTGCTCCAGATTGTGGCCGAGCTCGTGCATGGCGGTGTCGAAACCGTCCCAGCCCAGTTCCGCATCCAGCCGGCTCGTGCGCAGCCACGCTCCATACTCGGGCTTGCCCGGTCGCATGGCGTGACCGCTGCCACGCGCGATCTCCACGCGGATGCGCGAGCCAAGGAAGTCTGCATCGTCCGGGCTGAAGCCCAGTCCCTTCAGCACCTCGGGCAGCCTCCGCTCGAAGGCCTTCTCGTCGGGGAACAGTCGCTTCACCGCCGCGTTCATGGCCTCGGCGGGCTTCACCTCGGCGATGTCCTCGAAGTAGATGTCGTGCGGCTCGAGCGCGCGGCCCAGACGCTTCCGCAGCCACTGCGCCACCTTGGCCATCACGGGGTGTCCCAGCAGGTCGGTGAGTAGTCGCTCCACGTCCGCCTCTGGAATCTCGCGGTCCAGTTCGAACTTGCGCGCGATGGCGGAGGGGGCCTCCGGGTAAAGCCGGTCGAACTCGAACGCCAGGTCGCGGTGCGAGAGCCAGTGCCGGTAGCGCTGCGGGCCGTGCAGCGAGGGCGCGGGCCTGCCGCCGAGCGTGTTGTGCTGGCTGTCCCAGTCCAGGGTGTTCGATCCATCCATCACGCCTGCGGGAATGGTGCCGTCGATGTGGCGCGCCATCACCCACATGAGCGCCCGCTGCCGGGCCAGGCCATGCTCGCGGTCGCCGTAGTTGGCCTTCACCTCCTCGCGCACCAGCCAGTGGGCCAGCAGCTTGCGGCCTGTGGGCAGCCATCGCTTGCCGCCGGAATCGACCAGCGTCTCCACCGGAATGTGGAAACCCGACACGAAGACGTTCGCCTCGTGGCTCACGCGACGGGCGCGATCGCCAAGCGCCGGTGGAATGCGGGGGCCGAAGGCCTGGGCCAAACGCGATTCCGCCCAGCGATCCACGCTCCATGTGCCGCCCTCCTTCAGCATCTCCGCCAGGTCGCTGCGCGGAAAGTTGAGCAGCGCGATGAAGCCGATCCGCTGCCGGTAGAGCTGGTCGCTCAGGTCGGGGGCCGGATCGAACTTCGCCAGCACGTCATCCACCCCGGGGCACGCCTCCGTGCGCACGTCGGTCCACCAGCGCAGATCGCGGCGGATCTCGTACAGGTGGCCCGAGACCGTCTCCATGGCCCGCTCCAGTCGATCGAGCAGGCGTGCGCGGGCGGGGGCATCGGCCACGAAGTGCTCCCGGCAGAGGGTCACGAAGTCGTCCGCATCACCATCCTCGGGTTGCCATCGGTCCGCCACCTGGTTCACGCCCCGCGTGGCCGCGTGGCGGGCCGCCTCGCCGTGTCGCGCAAGGATCGCCTCGATGGCGTCGCGGACCGGGGGGCGGGCACGAGGGGCGGTCGCTGCGGGGGCGGTGCTCATGCACCCGTTGTACCACCCGAGCCCGCGCCGAAGCGCTGCAGAAGCTCCTGCAGCCAGGTCGAGAGCTGGTCCTGCCACCCGGCCATGGCCGGCCAGAGGTGGCCGATGAGACCGTGGTGCACGTCGATCGACTTGCCGACCACGAACACGGCCGTCACCACCAGGCATGCCAGGAGCATGCGAGCCGTCCGGCGCACGCCCGCGTGCGAACTCGGAGGCAGGGTGAGCTGGATGATCGCTCCACCGGCCGCGGCCAGCGCCAGCAAGGTGATCAGCCACTGCTGGGCGTGCATGACCGGCTCCAGCGGATCGAGCAGCAAGGCCAGGAAGGCGATCCGGATCGTCACGCCCAGTCCGTGGCGTCGGATCTCCCCCAGCCAGACTTCGGGTTCGGCCCACTCCGGAAGGTCGCCGCGCAGGATCTGCGAGACATTGCCCCGCACGGCCTGGAAGGAGCCCGTCAGCGCGGCGCGGTCGAGCGGCAGGGATGTCCGCGTGCCGCGTGCGGGCGAGCGGGCGGAGCGTTGAGCGGCGGCGCCCTCGGCAGCCGCCCGCACGAGGGTCTCCTGGGCGTTCGCTCGAACCTCATCCGGGCGGGGCCGCGCGGCCCACCGGCTCTGCATGACGCCGCGCTCTCCGCGAAGCATCTCGTCGCGCTGGCGGCGGTACTCGATCAGCGAGATCCATCCACCGCGGATGGAGCGGTGCATGCGTCCGATGGCCTCGCGATGCACGCGCAGCGCATGCACGACCGACGGCTCGAAGAGGCCGTCGATCTCCCATGCATGGGCCCACTGCTCGGAGTCGTTCAGCGCGACCAGGTCATCCAGATCGATCTCGCCCACGCGGACCAGCGCAACGAGCCGCTCGCCCGTCAGGTTCTCGTGCCTGGGGCCATCCTCGCACTTGATGCGGTATCTCTTGTCGCCCACGAGAGGTTCCGGAATTCGCCAGCGGGAAAGATAGCAGTGCCGTGATGAACCGCGTACCCTCGTGCCATGCATGCAGGCCCGCGGATCCTGATCGCGTCCATGCTCCTCGGGGCCGCCGCATGCGAGTCGCAGTATCAGGAGAACTGGGATCGCCTGAAGCCGGGGTTGACGCGTGAACAGGTGGAGCAACTCCTGGGTCCCCCCAGCAGTCGCTACGAGCCCAGGAGCGAGGACGGCAAGGTCGTGATCGAGCAGGCACGCTGGCAGTACGGCGACAACCTGAGTTCCCTGGCCACCGGGGCCATGTTCCCGGGCGAGCCCCACCCGCATGCCTGGGTGGTGTGGTTCAACGAGAAGGGCACGGTCACCTCCTTCCAGCGGGCGGATTGGGCTGGGGGCCGCGCCGGACCCTGAACGCATGCGCATCGGTGCCGAGGAACTCCTGCGGAGGCTCGAGGCCAGGGGATTCGCCGGTGAGGCGAGTTCGCTGACGCCACTGACCCGAGGCGAGGCGGTCCCTGGGGTGGAGCCCACGGCGGACTGGCCGCCGCGGTTGGGCACCTTCGAGATCATCGGCGAACTGGGGCAGGGGGCGTACGGCACGGTGCTGCTGGGCGCCCAGGAGCGCCCGGTGCGTCGGCTGGCGGCCATCAAGCTTCTCAAGCAGGGCATGGACAGCCGAAGCGTGCTGGCCCGGTTCCGCGGCGAGCAGCAGGCGCTCGCGCTGATGGATCACGCCGCGGTTGCCACGGTGTTCGAGAGCGGTCTGGCCGACGATGGCCGACCGTGGTTCGCCATGCCGCTGGTGACGGGGGTGTCACTGCTGCAGCACTGCGATCTGGACCGTCTGGGTCTTCAGCGGCGGCTCGAGCTGTTCCTGGCGGCCGCCGCCGGGCTCGCTCATGCCCACCAGAAGGGGATCGTGCATCGAGACCTGAAGCCCGCCAACATCCTGGTGGGTGTGGAGGCAGGCCACGAGCAGCCCCGCGTGATCGACTTCGGCATTGCCAAGGCCGTGGGGGATTCGGATCCGCTCACCTCCCTCGCCACCCTGGATGGAGCCATGCTGGGCACCCCCGCCTACATGGCACCGGAGCAGGTCCGGGGCAACGCCGAGGTGCGCAGCGATGTCTGGGCGCTGGGCGTGATCCTGGGTGAACTGCTCTGTGGCTGGCGGCCGCTCCGGCGGGAGCCTGTGCGCGGAAGCGATGGGGCCGTGCAGATTGGCGCTTTCCGCCGTCCCTCCGAGGTGCTGCGCGAGCGCGCGAAGGCGGCACCCCAGGAGGTCCGGTCGGTGGCGGAGCTTCGGGGCATGACGCCCGCGTCGCTCGCCGCGGCCCTCGAGGGCGACCTCGACGCGATCGTGGGTCATTGCATGGAGGAGGAGCCGGATCGCCGCTATCCGGGCGTGGACGCGCTCATGCAGGACATCCGGCGTCACCTCGAGGGTCGACCCATCGAGGCGCGTGCACCCACGGCCGCGTACCGGATCCGGCGATTCGTGCGTCGCAACGCGGTCCTCGTTTCCGCGGCGGCGGCGGTGATGCTGGCACTTGCGGTGGCGACGGTGCTCAGCGCCCGGGCGGCGGCCCGGGCGGCGGCGGAGGCGAGGGCCGCCGAGGCGGTGACCGAATTCCTGGCGGACATGCTCGGATCCGCCGATCCCTGGCGACCCGGTGGAAGCCAGGACGTGACCGTGCGTGAGGTGCTCCAGTCCGCCGAGCGGAAGCTCGATGCGGGCGCGCTCGGGGCGGGATCGCTCGAGAACGCGCGACTGGCTCTCGCCGTCGGCCTGGCCCGGCTGCAACTGGGCATGGCGGCGGAGGCGCTGCCTTCGCTCGAGCGAGCCGAGAGGCAGCTGGCCGGGCTGGTGCCGGGCAGCACGCTGCACGCCGAGTCGCTGCGGCGGGTCGGCGGAGCCCTGCAGGCCCTGGGCCGGCCAGCCGAGGCGCTGCCGCCGCTGGACTCGGCCCGGCGGATTCTCGAGCGCCTTGAGGGTTCGGCCGCGACCTCGGTGGTGCAGGTGATGAACGAGGAGGGCCTTGCGCTTCTGGATGCGGGGCAGTCCGAGGCCGCGGAGCGCGTGCTGCGGGAAGCCCTGGATCGGCTTCGCCAGGCGACGGTCCCGGATCCGGTGCAACTGGCCGGCACGCAGGGCAATCTGGGCATGCTCCTGCAGGCCACGGGACGTCTGCAGGAGTCTCGACCTTTCCTGATGGCGGCCCTGGAGTTCAATGAGCGTCGGCTGGGCCCGGAAGACCTGGAGCTCGCCATGGACTGGAACAACCTGGGCCTGCTGCAGAAGGACCTGGGTGAGACGGAGGCGTCCGAAGGGAGCCTTCGGCGGTCTCTGAAGATCCTGGAGGCGGGGCTCGGACGCCGGCACCCCAACCATGCCCTGGTGCAGGTGAACCTGGCGGACCTGCTGCAGCGATCGGGTCGTGTGGACGAGGCGATCGTGCTGCTCGACGAGGCGGAGAGCACCGTGCGTGCGTCCTTCGGCGATCGGCATCCCGAGGTGGCGAGGGTGAGCAACCAGGGTGGCTTCGCCCACCTCGATCGTGGCGACTTCAAGGGTGCGGAGGCGAGATTCCGCACCGCACTGCAGGTGTGGTCGGAGATGCTGGGCGAGGATCACCCGGACGTGGTCACGGCGTGCAACAACCTGGCGCGGGTGCTCCAGGCGCAGGGGCGTCTGGAGGAAGCGCTCGCGTTCTCCGGGCGGGCGGTGGCCACGGCCGCTCGGGTGATGCCGGACAGCGATCCCCGGCGATGGGTCTTCCTGGGACGCAGGGGGTCCATCCTCACGGCCATGGGCCAGTGGGAGCAGGCCGAGACCAGCCTTCAGCAGGCCCTCGAGGGACTTCGTCGCGTCTCGGCTCCGGCGTCCCGTGTGCGTCCGGTGCTGGGCGACCTGATCAGGTGCGCGGAGGCCCGCGAGGCGATTCCCGGAAGTGGCGGTGCGGAGGCCATCGCACGCTGGCGAGCGCAGCTCGAGGCGATCAAGGATTCCTGACCCGACTCAGGCGCCGCGAACCCGGCGGGTGAGCCAGGCGCGGCCAGCCCGGAGATCCCGACGAAGGGTGGCTTCGCTCACGCCCAGCCGCCGAGCCGCCTCGGCAGGTGAGAGCGACCGAAGGCCCACCAGCGTCAGCGCCTGGGCCTGACGCGGCTGGATGCGATGGAGCACTTCGAGGACCTGCCGGAGTTCCGCCTCGGCGTCCACGGGTTCCTGGCTGGGCGGTCCGGGACTGCGATCCTGCGCCTTCTCTCGGGTGCGGCGTCGACGAGCGCCATCGATGACGGCCCGTCGCATGGTGATGGCGGCCAGGCCGTTGAGGTGATCATCGCTGTTGATGTCCGTTCGTTGAAGCAGAAGTCGAAGGGTGGCCTCGGCCACCAGCGAGGTGGGACTCATGCGGTCCGGCCCTGCCGCCCGCTGCATGGTCCGGTGCTCCTTCAGGATCCGCTCGGCGATGGCCCGAAGGGACCGGTACTGGCGTGAGAGAAGGCCCGGCAGCGGCGTGTCGCCGGTCCGAGGATTCCTTCGCGATGACTTGCCGTTGCTCTTGCTCATGCGTGCGCGTGTCCCGGGTGCCGTGCCGCCCGATCGCCTCAGCTGATCGCGACCGGGCGGGCACGGACTTCTGCCCCGACATTCCGAATTGTCTGCGGACAGCTCACAGCGCGCTGGCCGCGAATGCGTCAGAAATCCGGAAGGGCTCCTTGATCGGATCGCTCGCACGAAATGACCCGACCCGGAAAGACGCGTGTCCGGCCGGGCGTCTCGATCACGAAACTTTCGTGATCGCGAAAAAAGACGGGAGCCCGGATGAGACCGGGCTCCCGATTCAACAATCCCTGAAACAGGCTCTCAGACGGCCGCGGCCATCTTGTCGGCCTTCTTGCGGGCGTCATCGAGGCTGCCGACGTACATGAACGCACCCTCGGGCAGATCGTCGCCCTCGCCGTTGCAGATCCGCTCGAAGCTGTCGATGGTCTCCTCGAGCTTGCAGGTGACGCCGGGGAAGCCGGTGAACACCTCGGCCACGTAGAAGGGCTGGCTGAGGAAGCGCTCGATCTTGCGGGCGCGGGCCACGGTCAGCTTGTCGTCCTCGCTCAATTCGTCCACGCCCAGGATGGCGATGATGTCCTGCAGATCCTTGTAACGCTGCAGGATGCCCTGCACGCGGCGGGCGCACTTGTAGTGCCGCTCGCCCACGATCTGCGGATCGAGGATGCGGCTCGTGCTGGCCAGGGGATCCACCGCGGGGTAGATGCCCTTCTCGGCGATCTTGCGCTCCAGGTTGATGAATGCGTCAAGGTGGCTGAAGGTGGTCGCCGGGGCCGGGTCGGTCAGGTCGTCGGCGGGCACGTAGATGGCCTGCACGCTGGTGATGGCGCCCGCGCGGGTGCTGGTGATGCGCTCCTGCAGGGCGCCCATCTCGGTGGAGAGGGTGGGCTGGTAGCCCACGGCGCTGGGCATGCGGCCCAGGAGGGCGCTCACCTCGGAGCCGGCCTGCGTGAAGCGGAAGACGTTGTCCACGAAGAGCAGCGTCTCCTTGCCTGACTTGTCGCGGAAGTTCTCCGCCATGGTCAGGGCCGAGAGGGCCACGCGAAGTCGGGCGCCCGGCGGCTCGTTCATCTGGCCGAACACCATGGCCACCTTGTCGAGCACATGGCACTTCTTGCCGGTGCTGTCGATGTACTCGGCCTCCTGCATCTCCCGCCACAGGTCATTGCCCTCGCGGGTGCGCTCGCCCACGCCGGCGAACACGCTGTAGCCACCGAAGTTTCGCGCGATGCGGGCGATCATCTCCTGAATGACCACCGTCTTGCCCACGCCGGCACCGCCGAAGAGGCCGATCTTGCCGCCGCGGACGAAGGGGCAGAGCAGGTCGATCACCTTGATGCCGGTCTGCAGCACCTCGGTCTTGGGGTTCAGGTCGGTGAACTC
>JBILWQ010000051.1:0-8999 GCA_044369805.1 Phycisphaerales bacterium | reverse complement strand
ATCACCCGCGACGTGAGCGGCGAGGGCGTGCAGCAGAGCCTGCTCAAGATGCTCGAGGGCACCGTGGCCAACGTGCCCCCGCAGGGAGGCCGCAAGCACCCCGAGCAGCAGTACATCCAGATGGACACCACGCACATCCTGTTCATCTGCGGCGGCAGCTTCGAGGGCATCGAGGGCATCATCAAGAAGCGGCTCGGGCAGCGCCGCATCGGCTTCACGGCGGAACTTCCCAGCCAGCGGCGCGAGGAGGAAGTGGCCCGCCTGCTGGAGCAGATCACCCCCGAGGACGTGCTGGAGTACGGCATGATCCCCGAACTGGTGGGTCGCCTGCCCATCCTGTGTCCGCTCATGCCGCTCGACCGATCGACCATGGTGAACATCCTCACCGAGCCGCGGAACGCGCTGGTGAAGCAGTTCCAGCACTTCTTCCGGCTTGAGGGCGCGGAGCTTGAGTTCACCGCCGACGCCCTGGACCTGATCGCGGAGCGCGCCCTGCAGCGACGCACGGGCGCCCGCGCCCTGCGTGCGGTCATGGACGAGATCATGCTGGAGCTCATGTACCACCTGCCCGAGATGGACAACGTGAACACGGTGTACGTGCTCGACGGTCAGGCCATCCGCGACCGCAAGCCACTCACCGCCATGCGGCGGCGTGCCCGGGAGTCGGCATGAGCACCCAGGCCACGGCCACGCGGCCGTGGAGCGCCATGGAACGCGAGCTTCGGGGGCGTTGGTCATCCGCGGCGTCGCGCCATGAACGCATGCTGGGCTTCGTGGCGGCCTGCTGGCCGCACCTGGCCCCAACCGGCGTGAGCTGGATGGGCTTCTACGAACGCGACCCCGCGGACCCAGCCGCCCTTCGGCTGGCCGCCCGGGAGCCCAGGCCTGCCTGCAGCCCCATTGGCCTGCATGGCGCCTGCGGACAGAGCCTGCTGGCAGCCCGCCCTCTGGTGGTTCACGACGTGGCGGACCTGGGCCCCCACTACATCGCCTGCGATCCCCGGGACCGCAGCGAAGTGGTGGTCCCGTGCCTGGGCGCCGCTGGGGTGGCCTGGGGGGTGCTGGACCTGGACAGTCACCAGTTGGGCTGTTTCGAACCCGGGGACGCAGAGGCCCTGGGAAACCTGCTCCGACTGGCGGGCCTCTCCCGCTGATCCGGCAAGGGCTTGCGGGAAGGTCGGGGGTTCCGCTACACTGCCCGGCTCGCCAGAAGGAGCCTTCCCCATGCCTCGACGCTGCCATTTCACCGGTGCCCGAACTTCCTCCGGAAACGTCATCCAGCGTCGCGGCAAGGCCAAGTACCTCGGCGGCGTGGGCATCAAGACCACCAGCTGCAAGAAGCGGACCTTCAAGCCCAATCTGCAGAACGTGACCACCATGATCGATGGCCGACCCGTCCGGGTGAAGGCCAGCGTTCGGGCCATCCGTCAGGGCCTGGTGGTCAAGCCGGTGCGTCGCAAGGCCGTGTACTCGGCCGCCAAGGCTCGCTGAGCCCTTCGCAAGTTCCGCAAACCGCTGAATTCACGGACGTGACGTCCGCGGAACCACGTTTCACGCGACAATCTTCGCCGATTTTGAACTTGGTGCATTGACTGTCCTGTCATTCGGCGTAGATTTCCGCGTCCTTCGGCCAAGCCAGGCTCCGACGCCATCTCAGGGTCAAGGTTGACCCACGAACCAGATGCAGGAGCAGCACCTCACAGGCCGATGACCTGCGGACCCGATTTTCGGTCCAAATGTGCCCGGAGGTTTTCGCACCCCGTCGTGGGTGAGTGATCCCTTTCGGGCTTCGGTGCCCCGCGTCGGCCCGCATGGGCCTGCGGTGGATGATCCTGCGAAGTCGCGGCTTCGCAGGGTCGATCGGTCGTTCCGCGACGGCTGCCATGGATGGAGCCGTGTCTGGTTGTCCGCCCCTGCCCCATGAGCACGCCACTGCGCAACCTGAGCGATCGCGATCGCGTTCTCGAGGCCACCGATCTGGTGGCGCTCGTGAGCGAGCATGTCGCGCTCAAGCCGCGCGGACGCGAGCATGTGGGCCTCTGCCCCTTCCATGATGACCGCACGCCAAGCATGGCCGTGGTCACGCACAAGGGCAACGCGTTCTACAAGTGCTTCGCGTGCGGCGCCGCGGGCAACGCGATCGACTTCGTGATGAACTTCCACAAGATGGAGTTCGTCGAGGCCCTGCGTCACCTGGCCGGCCGCGCCGGCATCGAGCTGCAGGGCTCCCGTGAACAGGGACCCAAGGACCCGGCCACCAGTCGCGAGGCGCTGCGCAAGGCCATGGACGCCGCCAACCGCTTCTATCGCAGGTGCCTGGCGGAGCCGCAGCTGGGTGCCGTGGCACGGGATCACGTCGCGCGGCGGCAGCTCCCCACGGAGGCGGTGGAACTGTTCCAGCTGGGTGCCAGCCCCGATGGATGGGATCACCTGGTGAAGCACGTGGACCGGCTGGTTAGCCATGCCGCCGCCGGTGGCGAGCGGCTGCACCGCGAGAGCTTCGAGGCCCTGGGCCTGATCCGGCCTGGGCAGCGCGGTCCCATCGACGGCTTCCGTGGCCGCCTCATGTTCCCCATTCACGACGAGCTGGGGCACACCATCGCCTTCGGTGCCCGGGCCCTGAAGGATGGCGACGAGCCCAAGTACCTGAATTCGCCTGAATCCACGCTATTTTCCAAGGGCCGCACGCTCTACGCCCTGCATCAGGCCCGCCGCTCGATCATCGAGGCGAAGCACGCCATCGTGGTCGAGGGCTACATCGATGCCCTGGCCCTTCACGCGCACGGCGTCACCAACGTGGTGGCCACGCTGGGCACCTCGCTCACGAGGGAGCACGCCCGCACGCTGCAGCGCATGGCGGAGCGCATCACGCTGGTGTTCGATCCCGACACGGCCGGCGAGAAGGCCGCGGACCGCGCGGTGGAGACCTTCCTGGCCGTGCCCATCGACGTGCGCATCGCCAGGCTTCCCGATGGCCTCGACGCCGACGAGCTGCTGGTGCGCCCGGATGGCCGTGCCGCGTTCGATGCCGCCATCGCCACGGGCGAGGACGCCCTGGCGTGGATGGTCCGCCGCTTCCGCGCGGACCTGCGCGACGCTGCCAGCATGTCGGGCCGCCAGCAGCGGCTGCAGGCCCTGCTGCAGAAGCTTGGCGAACTGGGCTTCCGCCAGATCGATCCGCTGCGTCGCCGTTTCGTGCTCAATGCCCTGGCCGAGATGGTGCAGGTGCCGGTGGACACGCTGCTCGCCGCCGTGCCCGGCCCTCGACCAGTTCCGCCCGCTCCGGGAGAGACCGTCGCCGCGGTGGAAACCTTGGCGCCGACCGAACCCGCAGGACCTCGTCATCGTGCCCGCCACATGGCGGAGCGGAACTTCCTTGCCGTGGTGCTGGCCCTCGAGGATCGCGAGGGCGTCCGCGTCACGCTCGAGGATGCGGGTCCCCTGCCGCTGGCCGAGGCCTTCGGCGAGGCGCACTTCGACCACGCTGAGCACCGCAGCCTGTGGAACCTGCTGGCCGCCCGGCTCGAGTCCGGAAAGTCCTTCCGCGTCCAGGACGTCGTGGCCGACACCGACACGCCTACGCTCAAACTTTTGGCCGGCGAGCTCTGGGAAACCGGAAGTCGCCGGCTGGTCTCGGCCGATGCCATGCAGTCGCTGCAGTCGGCCGCGACGGATCTTGATCGTCAGCTCCGCCAGGGGGCGGAGCCGCAAACCCCCCGCGGAACGTCCCTGGACCAGACCACCCTGGTGGCCCTGGTCGAGCGACGCCGCCGCGAGGGACACCGTCCGGGGGCCATCGCCCGAGCCGTTCGAGGCGAGGCACGCAACGCAACCGCAGGGCTTCCCTCTGCGGATAACCACTGAATGGAGAAGCGCACGTGAGTCTGGTCACCACCGATCTCGACAAGGTCCTCAAGCGACTCGTGGAAGTCGGCAGCCGCCGCAAGTGGATCTGCTACGAGGAGCTGAACACCTGCCTGCCCGACGAGTTCGTCGACCCCGAGCGGATCGACGAGCGCTTCATTCTACTTGAGGAGCTGGGTGTGGAGATGGTGGACGAGGGCGAGGTGCGCCGCAACGGGTGGATCAAGTTCTATGCCCCGCTGCAGACCAACCTGAAGTTCCAGCGTGACCTTCCTAAGAGCAAGCAGCGCGAGAAGGAGCGTGCCTCGCACGCCTCCACCGCGGCCATTGCGCCGGCGCCCAAGCCCGTCAAGCCGGTCAAGCCCAAGGCGAAGAAGGGCGACGAGGACGGCCCGGACGAGGACGATCTCGACGAGGACATCCTGGACGATGCCGAGGCCCAGGCGGTGGTGGAGCAGGCACTCGCGGAGCAGGGCTCCAAGCGCATCGACGATCCCATCCGGATGTACCTGACCCAGATGGGCACCATTCCCCTGCTCACCCGCGAGCAGGAGATCCGGCTGGCCAAGAAGATCGAGACGACGCGCATGATCTTCCGCCGCATGACGCTGGAGAGCGACTACGTGGCTCGCCAGGCGGTCGAGACGCTCAAGCTGGTGCACGCCGGACAGCTGCCCTTCGACCGCACCATGCGCATCAGCACGGCCGAGGTGAACGCCAAGGACAAGATCGCCGCGCGCATCCCCGTGAACGTGGAGACCGTGGCCCGGCTGCTCGAGATCAACGACCGCCAGTGGACCCAGCTGGACAACCCGAGCGTGTCCGACGAGCGGAAGGCCGAGATCAAGGTGGAACTGCGCCTGCGTCGCCGCCGCATCGCCACGCTGCTCGAGGAATGCTGCCTGCGGACCGGCCGCATCCAGCCTCTCATGCGGAAGATGCAGGCCATCCACCGCAAGCTGGGCGACCTGCAGAAGATGCTCCAGAAGGCGGCCCGCAATCCGGATCGCTACGACCCCGAGGACGTGACCGCCATGCGCGAGGAAGTCTCGGGACTTCGCTCGCTGGCCTACGAGGAGCCCGTGGAGCTGGAGCGCCGCATGAAGTGCATCCTGCGGGTCTTCGGCGAGTACGAGCAGGCCAAGCGCGACCTCTCGGGCGGCAACCTGCGCCTGGTGGTCAGCATCGCCAAGAAGTACCGCAACCGCGGCCTGCCCTTCCTGGACATCATCCAGGAAGGCAACACCGGCCTCATGCGTGCGGTGGACAAGTACGAGTACAAGCGCGGCTACAAGTTCAGCACCTATGCCACGTGGTGGATCCGCCAGGCCATCACCCGCGCCATCGCCGACCATGCCCGCACCATCCGCGTGCCGGTGCACATGATCGAGACCATGAGCAAGCTGCGGAACATCCAGAAGCACCTGCTTCAGGACCTCGGCCGCGAGCCCACGGTCGAGGAGATCGCCATCAAGGCGAAGATGCCCATGGAGGAGGTGCGGCGGGTCATGAAGATCAGCCGGCACCCCATCTCGCTCGATCGCCCGGTGGGCGAGAGCGAGGACAGCCACTTCGGCGACTTCATCGAGGACGAGTCGCAGGAGAGTCCGCACGAAAGCGCCAGCAACGAGCTCCTGCGCGGTCGCATCAACGACCTGCTCAAGACGCTGACCTATCGCGAGCGCGAGATCCTGAAGCTGCGCTACGGCATCGCCGACGGCGTGGGCGACGGGCACACCTACACGCTCGAGGAAGTGGGCCGGATCTTCAAGGTCACCCGCGAGCGCGTGCGTCAGGTCGAGAGCAAGGCCATCCGCAAGCTGCAGCACCCGGTGCGGCGACAGCGGCTGGCCGCCTTCCTGCCCGGCACGGAGAACCTGCAGGAACTGCCCCCGACGGAACTGGGCGATGCCCCGCTTCCCGAGGACGACGGCGATTTCGGCGACGAGTGAGCCGCTGGCGGGTCCGGCGGCCCGCCCGTACACTCTTCGACCCGTCGCGGATGTGGCGGAATTGGCAGACGCGCAAGATTCAGGTTCTTGTGGGCTCACCCCCGTGGAGGTTCGACTCCTCTCATCCGCATGCCCGCGGGCCCGATCGATGGATCGGGCTCGCGTCGTTTTTGGGGGTTGCGGCGTCCCTCCTAGACTCCGCCCGTGATCGACCTCGACGCCAACGCCACCACGCGGCCGTGTCCTGAGGTGGTCCAGGCGGTCCAAGAGACCCTGGAGCGGGACTGGGCCAACCCCAGTTCCGTGCACCGGGGCGGACAGGCCGCGCGGCGCGTGGTGGAACTGGCCCGCGCCGAGATCGCGGCCCTGCTGGGCTGCTCCGAACGGGAGCTGGTCTTCACCAGCGGAGGCACGGAGTCGGCGGACCTTGCGATCCGCGGAAGCCTGCAGGCCACTGCCCGCCGGGTGGTGGTCACCAGTCCTCTGGAGCATGCTGCGGTGCGGGACCTGGCCCGCCGGCTCGAGGCCGCGGCCCGGGTGATCTGGCTGGAGCACGACGCGAATGGCCGGGTGAGCGTGTCGCACCTGGAACGCATCCTGGACGAGAGCGCCATGGACATCGCGGTGGTGAGCGTGATGGCCGCCAACAACGAGACCGGCGTCATTCAGCCCGTGCGTGAACTGGCCCGCGCCTGCCGGGCGGCGGGCGTGACATTCCACACCGATGCCACGCAATGGGTCGGCAAGATGCCCACCGACATGTCGGACATGGGCGTGGATCTGCTCTCGTGCTCAGCCCACAAGCTGCACGGCCCCAAGGGGGTCGGTGCGCTGGCGGTTCGGCGAGGCACGCCGCTCGAGGGCGTGCTGACGGGCGGCCCGCAGGAGCGCGAGCGGCGAGCCGGCACCGAGAACGTTCCGGGCATCGCGGGCTTCGCCGCCGCGGCCCGCCAGGCGCAGGCGTGGCTGGCCGGGACCGGCCCGGGACCGGGTGCGTCGCTCCGCGACCTGCTCGAGCGGCTGGTGCAGGCGGCCCAACCCGATGCGGTGATCCATGCCGCGCAGGCGGCGCGGCTCTGGAACACCGCCAGCGTGGCCTTCCCGGGACTCGAGGCCGAGGCGATCCTTCTGGCGCTCTCGGAGCGTGGCGTCCAGGCCAGCGCCGGCGCCGCGTGCAGCAGCGGCTCGCTGGAGCCGAGCCCCGTGCTGCTGTCCATGGGACTTCCCGAGCGGGTGGCCCACGGAACCGTGCGATTCAGCCTCTCGCGTGAAACTACGGAGTCGGAGATTCGCGAAGCCGCCCGAACGATCCACGCCGCGGTGGAGGCGGTGCGGCGTTCATCGAGCCACGCGCTGGGCCGCTGAATGGTCAGCCAGGCCCGCGGAGCGCGGCCAGTTCATCGGCATCGGCGGGCTCGAAGGGCCGGAACCGCTCCAGCGTGCCGCGCTCCTCGCTGAAGAGCAGTGCACGCTCGGCCCCCAGGCGGCTGGCGGCCGGCGAGTCGATGAGACCGCTGGAATCGTTGGCTCCCATCTGCATGAGCACCCGCAGGTCGAAGTCCCGCATGCCGCCGCGGTCGATGGTCCGCTGAAGGCTGGTGGCGGTGTCCACGCCCAGCACCGCGTGCACGCCCACGGCAGGACCATCGCGCAGGATGGCGGCCAGCACACGGTCGGGCTTGGGCGGTCCATCGCCCGAGCCGAAGCTGAAGTCATCCTCGTTCCGGCGCAGCGAGCGGAAGCGTTGCAGACCGTGCACCAGCAGCAGGAGGGGCGGCTCGTCCGAACGGCCGCTCTCGGTGCGGCGCAGGACCTCCGCGCCAAGCCTGGTCACCGCCTCATCGACTTCCCGGTAGCCAGGCACGCTCGCGTCGAGTTCCAGGCTGGCGCACATGGCCGCAAGCTGACCTGCCTCGGGCGCGTCGGCGGGCGTGCCATCGAGCAGGATGACCCTGGCGCCGGGGCCTCCCGAGGCCCGCACGCTGGCCAGCACCGCCATGGAGATGCCCAGCGACATCCTCTCCTCCTGGCCCACCACCAGCATGTTCGCGCCGGACTGGCGACGCAGGTTGGCGACGGTGGCCTCGCGGATCGCGACCGGCTCGCCCAGATGCAGCGGCAGCGCCAGGGCAGGTCCGGAGACCCGGGTCCGGAGTGGACGGCAGCGGGCCATGCTGGCCTTGCTCGTGCCATCGAACACGATCATGGCGGGCCGGCTGGCCGCGGTCGATCGCCCGCGCTCCGCCAGCGCCTGCACGCGCCGCTCCCGCTCCTGATCGCCCAGCCACACCACCTGGAAGGGGCTGTTGCCCTCGACCAGTCCTCCGGCGTCGTTGTAGATGGCCTCTCCGGGGCGCGAGAGCAGGCGAGCGGCGGTGTTGTCATCGCCCAGGATCAGGGCCGCGTCCGCCTCGTTGCACTGCATGGCGATGCGCACGCCCATCTGGCCCATGGTGGTCCTTGGCAGCGCGTAGGCGCCGCCCAGCGTCTGGGAGCCCAGGATCACGTGCATGCCGAAGGCGCGGCCCTGACGGACAAGCCGATCGAGCAGCAGCGCGGATTCCTGCGCCACCTTGTCCTCCTCCACGAAGAGTTCCTGGAACTCGTCCACGATGAGCAGCGCCCGCGGCATGGGATCCGGTCGCTCGAGCCGCCGCCAGGCTCCGAGATCCTGCACCCCGGCGGCACGGAAGAGGTCGCCTCGCCGCTTCAACTCCGCATCGAGCCCCTGCAGCACGCTCAGCCCGAACTCGCGATCGCTCTCCACCGCCACCGCGCGGGCATGGGGCAGACCATGCGCCGCGTACGCCTTGAACTCCACGCCCTTCTTGAAGTCGATGAGCCAGAGTTCAAGTTCCCGTGGACTGAACCAGGACGCCAGGTTCACGATCAGCGCGTTCAGCAGCGTGCTCTTGCCCGAGCCCGTCTTGCCAGCCACCAGCACGTGCTGCCGCGTGCCCTCGCCCAGGACCAGGCTCTGCAGCTGCGTGGCCCCGGTGCGCCCGATGGGCACGGCCAGGCTCCCGGCGGTGCTTCCAGCCCAGATCCGCTCGGGCGGCGGCTCGATGGCCGAGAAGGGCACCTGAACCACGCTTGCGGTGCGGGCCCGCTCCCCCACCACACGAAGCAGTTCCTGCAACCGCGAGGGCGAGGGTGGTTCATCGAGCTGCACGCTGGCGCCCT
>JBILWQ010000083.1:0-7445 GCA_044369805.1 Phycisphaerales bacterium | reverse complement strand
TCGATCAGGGAGTCCTGATCCGGGCCGAGGTACTTGCGGGCCACCCGCTGAAGGTCGTCCTTGGTCACCGCGTTCACCTTGTCGCGGAACGTCGTCCAGTAGTCCTTGGGCCGGTTGGTCCACTCGTCGCTCACGAACACGCCGAGCATGGCGGGCTTGCTCTCGAAGGTGCGCGGGAAGGTCTCGATGAGCTGCCGCTTCGTCGTCTCCAGTTCCTCGTCGGTCACCGGGTTGTCGCGGATCTTCTGCATCTCCTCGAGCACGATCCGGGTGGCCAGGGCCACCGTGGGGTTCTTGCTCTCGAAACCGGCACGCCACTCGCCGGGGTAGTACACCTTTGGATTCAGGCGGCTGCCGGCCGAATAGGCCAGACCCTCGTTGCTGCGGACCTGGGTCATGATGCGGCTGGTGAAGCCGCCGCCACCGAGGATGTCGTTGAGCATGAGGTAGGGGATGTAGTCGGGATCGTCGCGGGTGATCGACCGAAGTCCGATGGCGACCTTGCCCTGCGGGATGTCCTTCTGCACGTGGTACACGCCGGGCTTCAGCGTGGCGGTCGGGGCCACGGGATCGGCCTGCTTCTCGCCGCGGGCCCAGCCATCGAAGGCGGCATCCAGCTTGGCCAGCATGGTCTTGGGCTCGAAGTCGCCGCTGACGGCGATGATCACGTTGCCCGGGTGGAAGATCCGGGCGTGCAGGGCCTTCATGGCCTCGGGGGTGATCGCCTTCACGCCCTTCTCGGTCGGCTGACGCGCCTCGAAGTGATCGCGCCCGTACAGCAGTGCGCTCCACTCGCGACCCTGGATGGGCCGCGCATCGTCGTTCCGCTGCTTCATGCCCTCGAGCATCTGGCCGCGGTTGGTCTCCAGGCGCGCCGCATCGAAGCCGGGGTTCCGCAGCATGTCCGTGAAGAGCTTCAGGCTCTCGTCGAAGTTGCTCGCGAGGCAGTTCATCGAAGCGGAACTGGTGGTGTCACCGCAGCCGGTGCTGCACTGCGTGGCCATGAAGTCGAAGGCCTCGTCCATCTCCGCGGGCTTGCGGCTGGCGCTGCCGCCCTCGCGGATCATGCGGCCGGTCATGCCCGCCAGGCCGACCATGTCGGCGGGGTCCAGGTTGCTTCCACCCTTGAAGGTCATGCTCAGGTTGATCAGCGGGAACTCGTGGCTCGGCGCCAGGTAGACCGGCGTGCCGTCCTTCAGGGTGTGCCGGAACTTCGAGGCGATCGGGGCCTCGAACTGCAGCGGTCCGAAGGCGATGTCCTCGGGCCGCTTGGGGATGGAGGGTGCGGTGTCCGCGGCCAGGGCCGAGGCCGCGAGGGCCAGGGCGAGCGTGCTCAGGGTGGTCAGGTTTCGCATGGGTGTCTCTCCTGGTCGACGGGGTTCAGGAACCACTGGCTGGCGCAGCCGGTGCTGCGCCGCCCTCGAGCTGCTGCAGCCGCTCGTTCATCTTCTTCTTCATGTATTCGAACATGGGCTTCATCTGCGGGGGCACCTGGGCAGCCTGGGCCTCGAGCTGCTCAAGGCCCTGCCGCAGGCCGGCGGCGTCGGTCTCCTGCGCCAGCTGCGCCGCCATCTGCTTGGCGCGGGCCCGCATGGGGGCGGGAAGGGCGGCCAGCTCGGGATCCTCGGCCGCAGCCGATCCGGCCTTGCGCTTGTAGGTGGCAACGCTCCGGTTCGTGGGGTCGAAGTAGGTCTTCGCCACGCGCTGGATGTCGGCTGCGGTCACGGCCTGCAGCTTGCGGGGCGCCTCGTTGATCTCGCGCCAGCCCACGCCGCTTTCCGCGTAGGCCAGCTGCACCAGCAGGAAGAAGTTGCTCTGCAGGCGGCGGTAGCTGTCGGCGGCCACCTGGTTCTTCACCTTCTGCAGTTCCTGCTCGGCCACGGGCTCGTCCTGCAGGCGCTTCAGCTCCTCGTACCAGGCCCTCTCCAGCTGCTCGGGTGTGGCCTCGCCCTTGGTCTCGGCCTCGAAGGCGAACAGGCCCGCGTACTTGCGGCTGTCGCTCTGGGCGCGGGCGCTGCTGGCGATGCTGCGACCCTCGATCATGGTCTTGTACAGACGGCCGGTCTTGCCGTTGAGGATCTCGCCCAGCATGTCCAGGGCGTAGCTGTCCCTGTGGCCCACCGGCACCGCGTGGTAGCGGACCTCCACCTGCGGCTGGAAGTCGCCCTCGGCGTCCATGCGCTGCTCGGCCACCTGCTTCTGCTCCAGCGTGACCACCTGCGGCGGCATGGCCTTGCCCCTCTCCAGGCGGCCGAAGTAGCGGGCGATGGTCGCCTTCACCTCGTCGGGCTTGAAGTCACCCACCACCACGCCCACCAGGTTGTTCGGGCGGTAGTAGAGGTTCCAGTACTTCATGGCCTCGTCCATGGTGTAGCTGTTCAGGTCGCTGGTCCAGCCGATGACCGGCCAGCTGTAACCGCAGCTCATCCAGAACATGGCGTCGAACTGCTCCTGGTACTTGCCGGTGGGCGTGCTCTCGGTGCGGAGGCGCCGCTCCTCGTGCACCACGTCGCGCTCGCTGTAGAACTCGCGGAAGACGCTGTCGGCCAGCCGGTCGCTCTCCATCCACGCCCAGAGCTCGAACTTGTTGCTGGGCACGTTGATGAAGTAGAAGGTCAGGTCGTGGCTGGTGAAGGCGTTCATGCCGCTGCCGCCGTTCCTGGTGTAGACCTGGTCGAACTCGTCCTTCACGATGCTGCCGACCGCGGCCTGCTGCAGTTCCACCTCGCCGATCCGCTTCTTCAGGGCCTCGACCCTCGCGGCATCCGTGGTGCCCGCCAGTTCCTTCCGGAGTTTCGCCAGCTCGTCACCCATGCCGCGGCCCTGCTGGGCGTCCATGAGCGACTTCAGCTGGGCCCTCAGGTCCTTGAGCGCCGGGGTGTCGTTGGCCGGGTTCCAGGCGTCGTCGATCTCGCCGCGAAAGAAGCGCAGGTACTGCTCGCCCCACGTCATGGCGTTGATCCGGTCTCGCAGGTCCTTCTGCTTGGCGCGGTACTCCGCATCCTTGTCGGCATCGCGGGTGCCGATGGTGTTCGTGCCCTTGAACATCATGTGCTCGAAGAAGTGGCTGATGCCGGTGATCCCCGGTCGCTCGTTCACGCTGCCCACCTTGGCCAGCCAGCCGGCTGCGATCACGTTGGGCTGGTCGGTTCGGGGCACCAGCAGGAACTTCATGCCGTTGTCCAGGGTGAACTCCTGGGCATCGACCTGCTGGGCAGGCGAGGCGAGGGTGCAGGCGAGCAGGGCGACGGCGGCGAAGAGGCGCAGCATGGGTCAGGTTTCTCCGTGGGAGGTCCGAGAGCGCATCCCGGAGCCCAAGGGGCAGCCGGGAAAGCCAAGGTATACCCGGGATCGCCCGACCAGTTTCACCAAACGGGGGCCGACATTCTTGGACAGGGGGTGTTTGGGGATACAGTGCTCCTGGATGACCCGCTCCACGGCCAGACAGTTGGCTTCGGCGATGGTTCTGGCCTGTGCAGGATCCGCCGCGGCGCAGGTTCGAGTCATGCACTGGAACGTGGTGGGGGGCGCCGGGAACATGGCCGCGCTTCAGCAGGTGCTGGCGGCCATGCATGCCGACGACAAGCCGGGCTGGGCACAGCCGATCGACATCATGACGTTCAACGAGGTCGACGAGATCACCTCGAACAGCTCGATCACCTCCGACCAGCCCTTCACCGCGCTCACGAACGCGATCAACGCCAGCGCCCCTCCGGGCGTCACGTACACCCTTGCCCGCTACACCAACCAGAGCGAGAACGGCGTGGGTGGAGCGCAGGCCATGTACTACCGCAGCGACCGGTTCACCGAGATCGTCTCCGGGCACAAGGACATCGCCACGGGCGCCAGTCGCTTCACCGATCGCTGGCTCCTGCAGCTCAACGGTTACAGCGATGCGAAGGCCCGCATCTACGTGTACGGCTCGCACCTGAAGGCGAGCAGCGGATCGAGCAACGAGAACGAGCGCAACACGGGCATGACGGCCATCCGCAACGACGCGAATGCGCTCGGCGCGGGCACGCCCATCGTCTACACCGGCGACTACAACGTGTACAAAAACACCGAGCCGGCCTACATCACGCTCATGGCCGCGGGCAATGGTCAGGCCGTCGACCCCTACGGGACCAGCAACTGGGTGGGCAGTGCCGGTGCCATCCGCCATACCCAGGCGCCGGCAGTCTCTCCGACGGGGGGCCTTGTCGGCGGCGGCCTCGATGACCGCTTCGACTTCATCGTGCCCAGCATCGGTGCCGCCGACGGCAACGGCTTCTCCATGCTGGCCAGCACCATGCGTGCCGTGGGCAATGACGGCGCCCACTACAACACCGACATCAACGCGGGCAACAATGCGTACTTCCCCGGACAGCTCACCCGCTCCAATGATCTCGCGGACGCGCTCTGGCTGGCCGCGGACCACATCCCGCAGCTGCTGGAGTTCCAGGTCCCGGCCAAGCTGTCGGCCCAGTTCACCTCGACGGTGCCCGCGAAGGCCATCCGAGGCACCAGCGTGCCCCTGAGCGTGCAGATCCAGAACGTGGCTCCGTATGTGCACGCCTCGGGCGTGGATGACATGGCCTACGCGGTCAGCTGCACCGGAGGCGTGTCGGGAACGGCCTCGGGCATTGCGGCGCTCGCTCCGGCCATGACCAGCGTCTCGGTCAACCTGAACACCACCGCCACGGGTACCGTCGCGGGCACCGTCACGGTGTCCAGTTCCAGCGAGGCGGTCGAGCCTCCGTCGGTCGCCCTGCCGGTGAGCGTGAGCGTGATCCGCCCCAGCAATCCGTCGCTCGATGCCGCGGCCGACGTGGACACCACCAGCCTGTCCATGGCCGGCGCTCCCGACACCGGAAGCCTGACGGTCGATGGCCTCATCCGCAACGTGGGCTACGACGGCAGCCAGTCCAGGCTCGATGTGGATTCGGTCACGTTCAGCGGCGCGTCCGCGTCGCGGTTCGCCATGACCCAGGGGCTTGGCGCTGGTCTGACCACCGGCAACCGGACCCTCCGCTTCACGTTCAACACCGCTGGCGCCACGCCGGGCACCTACGCAACAACGGCAACCGTGCGGACAAGCGACGAGACGGCGGCGGGCGAGCAGGCCCGCAATGTCACGGTGTCCCTGAGCGTGGAGATCGGCGGGGGCATCTATGGTGATCTCGACGAGAGCGGCAGCGTGGATTCGGGTGACATCGCGGTGCTGCTGATCCGCTTCGGGTCATGTGCCGGCTCGTGCCCCGAGGACCTCGATGGCAGCGGTGAGGTCGATGCGGGCGACATCGGGGTTCTCCTGCTGCTCTTTGGCTGATCCCGGAAGGCCGGTCGGGGATGACGGTTTCCGCCCCGGGACTGGTCATTCGGTCGAAACTTCCCGTTTTCATTTCCACGGGACCCGAAGGAGGGGTTATTTTCATTCATCATGATTTGCAAGCGTCTCAGCCACGTCGTCGCCGGACTCGCCTGCACCCTGAGCCTGGGCGCCTCGGCGGAGGACCAGCTCACCATCTGGGGAGACAACAGCTACGGTCAGACGGATGTCCCATCGTGGGTGGTGAATCCGCTCCATGTCGGCAGCACGCGGCGGACCGTCGCGGTGGTCATGCCGGACGGCACCATCGGCGCCTGGGGCTCCGACACCAACGGCGAGGTCTCCTCGGCACCGTTCCCCGATTCAGGCGTGACCTTCGAGAAGGTCTTCGGTGGCTGGGGCTTCACCTTCCTGGGACTGACGAATCAGGGCCAGTTGATCCCCTGGGGACGCAACAGCGTCGGCCAGGCGAACGTGCCGACCCTGCCCGCGGGGCGCCGCTACCTGAAGGGGGCCGTCGGCTTCTTCCACGGCGCGGCCCTGCGGGATGATGGCCAGATCGTGGCGTGGGGCGCCACGCAGCCCGTGTTCACCGTGTCGCAGCAGGCCACCATTCTCACCGTGCCTTCGCTGCCCTCGGGCGTGACCTACACGGATCTGGGCGTGGGGTACCGAACCACGCTCGCGCTGCGAAGCGACGGACAGCTGCGGGGCTGGGGCATCCAGCTCTACGGCGAACTGGACATTCCCACGCTGCCGACCGGCACCACCTGGACCCAGATGAGCCTGGCCGGCACCTTCGCCGTGGCGCTCCGCAGCGATGGCGTTGTGCGGGCGTGGGGCGACGACTACTTCGGCCAGGTCGCGGGCTTGCCGACCGCCCCGGCGGGCCAGACATTCGTGGAGGTGCGATCGGGCGCCGACCACGCGCTGGCCCGGCGGAGCGATGGCGCGTGGGTGGGTTGGGGCACGAACTACGATGGCGAGGCCAACGGCCAGCTCATGCCGGCGGGCACCCTGCATCAGGTGATCGCGTCCGGGGGCTTCAACGTGATCCGTCACGAAGTGGCCGCGGCCTGTCCCGGTGACATCGATGACAGCACCATCGTGGACGCGGGAGACATCGGCAGCCTGCTGATCCTCTTCGGCGACTGCGCGGGGGGTACGCCAGGCTGCGCCGGCGACCTCGATGGCAGCGGCACCGTGGATGCCGGTGACATCGGCAGCCTGCTCCTCATGTTCGGGGACTGCCCCTGAAAAGCGGAGCGGGCGACGCTCGAGGCGCCGCCCGCAGAGGCCGTGGTGGGATTTGAACCCACGAATCACGGATTTGCAATCCGTTCCCTTGGGCCACTTGGGTACACGGCCGGCCAGGACCCGACATGGTGGCCGCAGGGGCTCTCCGCGTCAATCGGTCTTGGGGCGTTTCCGTATGCTTCCCGCCGTGCGGATTCCCGGACTTCTCGCCCTGATCACGCTCGCGGCTTCCGCCCGCGCCGCCGAGGTGGGCACCCGGCCGCCTCCGCTGGCGGAAGGTGCGGTGCTCACCCGCGTGCAGGGCACGCTGGTGCCGGGGCGGGGCGATTCGGGATGGTGCTTCCGCCTGCGTGATGCCTTCGAGGGCGAGGCCGATCGCGAGCTGAACGTGCTGCCGGCGGTGGCCCTGGAGGACATGGTCCGGCGATTCGAGTCCATGCCTCCGGGGAGCGAGGCCCGTTTCGAGCTGACCGGAACGGTGACGCTCTACCAGGAACGCAACGCCGTGCTGCCGTGGATGGCGGTCCCCGTGGCGGAATTCGCGCCGCGCGGCCCGCGTCCGGTGTTGCGGCCGCCCGGCGCCGTTGTGGCCGCGCCCATGCAGCCGGTCGACACCGATGAGACCATGGCCTGGCGGCCTCGGCCCGAATCGAATCGTCCGGCGTTCGGCATGCGATGGATGCCCGTGCTGCCCGAGGTTCGCAAGCAGGCTGCGGAGCGGCCCCTGTCTCAGTCAGGCGAGGTGGCCTCGGATGAGGTGGAGCGTCGCCTGATGGAGCGGGTGGGTGAGGCGGCCCGTTCTCTCGACATGCCGGACGAGGCGGTGCAGGCCTCGCGCGAAGCGGAGCGGCGGGCCGGACCGCATGGCGCCATCGACCCG
>JBILWQ010000334.1:0-2525 GCA_044369805.1 Phycisphaerales bacterium | reverse complement strand
CCGGCGGCCGCGACCAAGCGCCGCTCGGCATCGGCCAGATCCACGCCCAGCCTGCGCATGACGATGGCCGTCTTGAGCCGCATGCCCGCGGCCCGGAGCACCCCGTGCGCCGTCTCGCGATCGATGGGCGAGCAGAATCTCTGCAGGATCCGCACCGCCCGATCCACCAGCTTGTCGTTGGTGGCCGCCAGATCGACCATCCAGGCGCCATGCGTCTTGCCCAGGCGCACGAAGAGGCCCGTGGTGATGGCGTTCAGCGCGATCTTGGTGGCGGTGCCTGCCTTGAGCCTGGTGGACCCCACCAGCACCTCGGGCCCGGTGTCGAGCACGATGAGAAGGTCGCATGCGGGAGGACATTCCCGGGGCGAGCAGCTGATCATGGCTGTGGCCGCACCCCGGGCCTTCGCGAGCCGAAGGGCCCCAAGCACCCACGGCGTGGTGCCGCCGGCCGCGATGCCCACCAGGGTGTCCAGCGGACCCAGCCCGATCGCCTGCAGGTCGGCGGCCGCTCCGTCGGGATCATCCTCCCGTCGCTCGCTGCTCCGTCGCAACGCCGTGTCGCCTCCGGCGATCAGGCCGATCACCTGGCCTGGATCGCTCTGGAAGGTGGGCGGGCATTCGCTCGCGTCGAGCACGCCCAGGCGGCCGCTGGTGCCTGCCCCCGCGTACACGAGTCGGCCACCCCCCCGCACCCGGGTCTCGAGCTCCGACACCAGCCCGCCGATGGCCGCCGAGGCGCGCTCGACGGCCGCCACGGCATCGCGCTGGTCCTCGGCCATGAGCCGCACGATCGCCTCGGGGGCAAGGCTGTCCATGTCCGCGGATCGCGGGTGCACCTGCTCCGTGCGCACATGCCCCCGGTCGGGAGGCAGCACACTCACGGGGCGATCTCCTGGCCGACCGGCTCCACCACCGGAGCCTCGATCACGGGAGCCGACTGCACGCCGAGGCGATCGAGCAGGAAGCTCCATTTCGCGCTGCGGTAGGCCGGCGAGACGATGCTGTGGTCGCTGTCGGCGAAGAGCTGCATCTCGAACGGGATGTCTGCATCCTGCAGCGCCTTGGCCAACTGCAGCGTGTTGGAGGGATGCACGTTGTCATCGCGCATGCCGTGAAGCAGGAGCAGCGATGAATCGAGTTCCTTCGCGTCGCAGGGAAGGCACGAGGCCCGGTAGCCCTCGGGGTTCTCGGCGGGCGTGCGCATCCACCGCTCGGTGTAGATGGTGTCGTAGTTCCTCCAGTCGGTGACCGGGGCCCCCGCCACACCTGCAAGGAACACCCCGGGATGCCGGAGCACGCAGGTGGCGGCCATGGTGCCGCCGTAGGAGTGACCCGCGATGCCCACGCGGGAGCCATCCACGTAGGGTCGCTCTCGGAGGAACCGCACCGCAGCGGCCTGGTCGTCGGCGTCGGGTCCGCCCAGCCTCATGTAGGTGGCACCCTCGAAGGCCTTGCCCCTGCCCTGCGTGCCGCGGTTGTCGACCTTCGCGACCAGCACGCCGAAGGCCCGCTCGGCGGGACCCGAATCGAAGCGCCCCGTGATGGCCTGCGAATGAGGGCCACCATAGACATCGACCACCAGCGGGTACTGACGGCTGGCGTCGAAGCCGGGCGGGAAGAAGAGAACGCCGTAGATGGGCGTGGCGCCGTCGGCCGCGGTGCAGCGGAAGAGCTCGGGCGGGGGCATGCGCTGGGCCTCGAACGCACGGAGGTCCGCTTCGGCGAGCGTGGCTCGTGCGGCCGAGGAACCGTCGGCCGGGAACAGCTGCACCACGGGCGGCCGCTCTGGCGTCTGCCCGCTGGCGACGAAACCGAGTCCATCGGGAGCGATGTCGAAGCGCGACCAGGCGCGGTCCGTGGGGGTGAGGCGCACCTCCCCCTCGCCATCGAGTCCGACCCGATGAAGCTGGGCCAGCATGGGAAGCTCGCCACTGAAGGCCGTGTACCAGACCTGACCGGTCGCCTCGTCCACCCGCACCACCTCGCCCACCGGGAACGCGTGCCGCGTGAGAACCGTGACGAAGGAGGGATCGGCGAGCCTTCGAAGCTCGAGATTTCGGAAGCCCGTGCGTTCGCTTCCCCACAGGAAGCGGTCGCCGTCGGCGAGCAGGCGCATGAGCGGGCGGTTCTCCTGGAACGTGGGCTGGGTCTCCTCCACGATCACCCGGCTTCGCCCCGTGAGTGGATCCGCCAGACAGAGCTGCAGCCGGTCCTGCCTGCGGTTCGTGCGATGGAAGAGCAGGCCAGCCTGACCTGGGGCGAACGAGACGCCGTAGACGTACTGCTCGGGGTCATCGCCCACATCGACGGTGGCGATGCGGCCGGTGCTCCGATCCAGCACCAGGATGCCAACGCTTGCGTTGGGATCACCCGCCTTCGGATACCGCTGCGCGAAAGGGGTGGTCCGGAGCTCGTCCCATCCACGCGGCAACTCGTAGGTCGGCACGCGCGCGATGTCGAAGGCGTAGAAGGCCAGGAAGCGACCATCCGGACTCCACCACATGGCATCGTTCTGGTCGAGCTCC
>JBILWQ010000050.1:0-9360 GCA_044369805.1 Phycisphaerales bacterium | reverse complement strand
TCGAAGGGATGCATGCGCGGGCCGTAGGTGTTGAAGATGCGGACCACCTTGATCTGCACGCCGTGCTGGCGGTGGTAATCGAACATCAGCGTCTCGGCGGCCCGCTTGCCCTCGTCGTAGCAGGCCCGCGGCCCGATGGGGTTCACGTTGCCGCGGTAGCTCTCGGGCTGCGGATGCACCTCCGGGTCCCCATAGACCTCGCTGGTGCTCGTATGCAGGATGCGGGCCCGCACCCGCTTGGCCAGGCCGAGCGCGTTGATCGCCCCCATGACGCTCGTCTTCATGGTCTTGATGGGGTTGAACTGGTAGTGACCTGGCGCGGCTGGGCAGGCGAGGTTGTAGATCTCGTCGACCTCGAACCGGTAGGGCTCGACCACATCGTGCCGCACCAGCTCGAAGTTGTGGCGATCGAGCAGGTCATCCACATTGCCCTTCTGGCTTGTGAAGAAGTTGTCCAGGCAGATCACGTCGTGGCCCTGGTGGACCAGCCTTCGGCAGAGGTGCGACCCGAGGAAGCCGGCGCCGCCGGTCACGAGAATTCGCTTCAGCATGACGCAAAGATTACGGTCCCGCCCCTCGACGCGCCGCCCCGGCCACGTCACCATGTCGCCATGTCGATCCGCTGGGCCATCGGAACCATGACCGGCACCAGCCTCGATGCGCTCGACGCGAGCCTGATCCGCATCGATGGATCCGGACTCGACATGCGGGTCGGCATCGAGCGACATGTGTCGAGGGATCTGGGTGACCTTCGGGTGCGCCTTCGCGCGGCCTGCGACGGCGACCCCCTCTCGGCCGGCGATCTCGCGGCCCTGGCGCTGGCCTTCGGGCAGATGCACGCGGATTGCGCCGCATCGCTGGCGGGCGAGCGACGCATCGACCTGGTGGCGCTGCATGGCCAGACCATCACCCACGCCCCGCCCGTCTCCTGGCAGATGGTGAACCCCTGGCCGGTGGCCACGCGGCTTGCCTGCGCGGTGGTCAGTGACCTTCGTGGCGCGGATCTGGCGGCCGGTGGCCAGGGAGCACCCATCACCCCACTGGCGGACTGGATCCTCTTCCGCCATCGGGAGCCCACGGCGGTGGTCAACCTGGGCGGGTTCTGCAACATCACCTGGCTGCCCGCCCAGACGGCCGGTCCGGAAGGCATCCGGGGTGCGGACATCTGCCCGTGCAATCACCTGCTCGATGCGGCCGCCCAGCGGGCCCTTGGGCAGCCATTCGACCGGAATGGTGCGCACGCCATGGGCGGACAGCACCAGGCCACCCGCAGCCACGGGCTGGACGCCGCCCTGGCCCGGGCCGCCTCGGCAGGTCGCTCCCTGGGCACCGGGGACGAGTGCCGAGGCCTGATCGACGCGATGTCAGACCTGCCCCCCGCCGACCTGCTGGCCACCGTGTGCGGCAGCGTGGGCAGGCAGATCGGCGCGGCCGCCTCGACATCCTCGGTTCGCGTGATCCTGGCCGGCGGTGGCGCTCGGAACGCGGCTCTGGTTCGTGCCATCGACCAATCCGCCACGGGGTGCGAGGTGCTGCCCTCGGAAGCGGTGGGGGTGCCGACCGAGGCCCGCGAGTCCGCGGAGATGGCCATTCTGGGTGCCCTGGCGTGGGACGGCGTCCCCATCACCCTGCCCGCGGTCACGCACCGATCCATGTCCGCCGCCCGCGCCGGACTCTGGTGCCTTCCGGGCAACTGAACGCAATCTTCACCCCACGCCCACAGAAGAGGCTTGGGCAGCCACTAGGCTTTCGACCATGGCTCGGCCCAGCGTGCTGATCGTCGAGGATGACCGCGAGATCGCGGACCTGATGCAATTCAACCTGAAGCGTGCCGGATTCGACACCGACATGCTCCATCGCGGACGCGAGGCGCTGGAGCGCATCCGCAAGACGCCACCCGACGTGGTGGTGCTTGACCTCATGCTGCCGGATCTGGACGGCCTGGAGATCTGCCGTCGCCTGCGGGCCGCCGAAGAGACCCGCCGCGTCGGTGTGGTCATGGTGACGGCCAAGGGTGACGAGAGCGACGTGGTGGCGGGCATCGAGCTGGGGGCCGATGACTACGTCTGCAAGCCCTTCAGTCCGCGTGTTCTGGTGGCCAGGGTGAAGGCGGTGCTGCGGCGGAGCGGCGAGGTGCAGCCCGTGTCCGGCCGCCGCATCGAGCTGGCGGAAGGTCGTCTGGTGATCGATGCCGAGAGGCACGTCACGCAGATCGATGGCAAGACGATCGACCTCACGCTGACCGAGTTCGGCATGCTGAACTTCCTGGTGCAGCGGCCCGGCTTCGTTCGAACGCGCGATCAGATCATCGCGGCGGTGCACGGCCGCAATGTGGTGCTTTCCAGCCGCACGGTCGACGTGCACATGACCGCGCTGCGGCGGAAGATGGGCGACCTGGGCCAGTTGATCGAGACCGTGCGCGGCGTCGGCTATCGTTTTGCCGAGGGCGAGACCGCCCCGGTGGAATGAAGCCTCCTCTCGCCCCCAGCGTCCTGGCCCCCCTGCTGCTGCTGACCACCGCCCTGGTGACGTGGGTGCTTTCGGGTCCCGCGGCCGCCGCCTGGCTCGGCGTGGCCGGCACGGCCGCCTGGCTGCTGTCCGGGCTCGTGCGAGGCAGCGAGGCCATGGCTCTGGCTCGGGCACTGCAGCGGGTGGTGGATGGTGATCGCCACGCCGCGGTCCACCTTCGCCCCTCATCGCTGCTGACCCCCGCGGTCCGGGCGGCGGCGGCCCTCGCCGCGGCCCTTCGCGAGACGGGGGACACCCTGGTGGCGGAGCGGCTCCGTCGCCGGATCCTGGAGCAGGCGCTGCGGGAGGGACTGGTGATCCTCGACGCCCAGCAACGGGTGCTGGCGGCCAACGAGATCGCCGGGCGACTGCTGGGCTTCTCGCCGGAGTCCGCCCGGGGCCGACTGCTGCAGGAATGCACGCGCTGCCCCGAACTCAACGACCTCATGCATGCCGCATTCACCCAGGTCGAGCGACGTCAGACCGACATCGATCCGCCGGGCGCACCGGGCCTGGTGGCCGAGGCGGTGGTCGCCTGCGTGGCCGACGAGTCGGGTCATCTCGCCGGCGGCCTGCTCCTGCTGAGCGACGTCACGGCATCGCGCTCGCTGGACCGCATGCGCGCGGATTTCGCCGCCAACGTGAGCCACGAGCTCCGGACGCCCATCACGAACATCCGCGGCTACGTGGAGACGCTGCTGCAGGTGGGCCTCGAGGATCCCGAGATGTCCCGCCGGTTCCTGGACATCGTGCATCGCAACGCCTCGCGCCTGGGCGCGCTGGTCGAGGACCTGCTTTCGCTCTCGTTCGTGGAGAATCCCTCCTCGCGCGACCGCATCGAGATGGGCACCGTGGCCGTGACCCGCATCTTCGACTGGGTCGAGGCGGAACTGGGAACGGCGGCGGAGGCCCGCGGCATCCGGCTGACGCGCGGCACCGCATCGGAGCTGACCGTGCACGCCAGCACCCTGCTGGCGGAGCAGGCGGTGGCCAACCTGGTGAGCAACGCCATCCGCTATGCGCCCGAGGGCAGCGCCGTGGAGATGGCCGCCCGCCCTGATGGCGACTTCGTGGCCATCACGGTTCGCGATCAGGGCCCGGGCATACCCGAGAAGCACCTGCCTCGGCTCTTCGAGCGGTTCTACCGGGTGGAGACGGCGCGGACCCGCGAGGGTGGAGGCACCGGCCTGGGCCTGGCCATCGTCAAGCACATCGCCATGGTGCATGGCGGCACCATCTCGGTGCACAGCACCCCAGGGCGTGGCAGCGAGTTCACGCTCCGGCTGCCCGCCCAAGCGCCTGCCGAGGCCGCCGAAGGAGAGGTCCCGGTCGTGACATCCCAGCGGCCGAATCAGCCCTGAACCATTCCTTAACAAGGTTCGGGCACTCTCCCTTTCCCCAATCATGATCCTCCGTGCGACGAGCCTGCTCCTGACCCTTGCCGCACTGCTGGGGTGCTGCAAGAACGATCCGCCCTCGGTAGGTCAGGACAGCCTCAGGGGGCGGGTCCGTGTGGACGGCAGCAGCACGGTCTTCCCGATCACCGAGGCGGTGGCGGAGGAATTCGCCCGGGTGTCCAGCCGGGTCCGGGTCACCGTGGGCGTGAGCGGCACCGGAGGCGGCTTCAAGCGCTTCTGCACCGGTCTGACCGACGTGTCCAACGCGAGCCGGCCCATCTCGGCCACCGAGGTGGCGACCTGCGGCCAGCACGGCGTGGAGTTCATCGAGCTGCCGGTCGCCTACGACGGCCTGTGCGTGGTGGTGAATCCAGCCAACGACTGGGTGAAGAAGCTCTCCGTGGACCAGATCCGGCGCATCTACGGCTCCCGGGAGACGGCCCGCACGTGGCACGACCTTGACCCCGCCTGGCCCGACCGGCCGATCCGCGTCTACAGCCCCGGGACGGACAGTGGCACCTTCGACTACTTCCGCGAGGTGGTGCTGGGCAGCAAGGGCACCACGCGGTCGGACATGAGCGTGAGCGAGGATGACAACATCCTGGTGACCGGCGTGGGCGGCGATCGTGATGCGATCGGTTTCTTCGGCTACGCCTACTACGTGGAGAACCGCGACAAGGTGAGGGCCGTGCCGATCGATGGCGGCCAGGGGCCTGTGCTGCCCAGCGACGCGACCATCATCGATGGCACCTACCGGCCCTTCAGCAGGCCCCTGCTCATCTACGTGAGCCGCCGCAGCGCGGAGCGTTCAGACGTGCAGGCCTTCATCGACTTCTACCTGGATCAGGCCCACACGCTGGTGCCCGACGTGGACTACACCGTGCTGCCCCAGGCGATCATGCAGCGCGTGACGACGAACTGGCGGAACCGCCGCACGGGATCCCAGTTCCTCACGCCCGCGGGTGAGAAGGTGACGGGCACGCTGACCGAGGTCTACCGGTGAGCGGCCTGCCCTTCACGCCGGGGCAACTTGTCCTGCAGGCGGCCCGCCGCGGCTCGCAGCGACCCACCACCCTTCGCGATGCGCGCGAGCGGATCATCCGGGGCCTGCTGCTGGCGGCAGCCGTGTTCAGCGTGCTGACCACGGCCACCATCGTGGGGACCCTGGCGTGGGAGACCGTCCACTTCATCCGGCTGCCCGAAGTGACGCTGTCGGACTTCCTGCTGGGCACCACGTGGAGTCCGCTGCTCGGCGCGGAGAAGCACTTCGGCATCTGGCCCCTGGTGTGCGGCACGCTGCTGGTGAGCGCGGTGGGCGCTGCCTTCGCTCTGCCGGTGGGCCTGATCACGGCGGTCTACCTGAGCGAATGCGCACCGCCCCGGGTTCGGGCCACGCTCAAGCCGGTGCTCGAGGTGCTGGCCGGCGTGCCGACCGTGGTGTACGGCTTCTTCGCGCTCATGGTGATCACCCCGGCCCTGCAGGCCCTGTGCGCCCTGATCTTCGGCCGACCGGTGTTCCCCGGCTACAACGCCACGGGTGCCGGACTGGCCGTGGGCGTGATGATCCTGCCCATCGTCACCAGCCTGAGCGAGGACGCCCTGCGTGCGGTGCCCCGCGGCCTGCGCGAGGGCGCGCATGCCCTGGGCGGAACGAAGTTCGACGTGAGCGTGCGGGTGGTCGTGCCGGCAGCGCTCAGCGGGATCATGGCCAGCTTCTTCCTGGCCATCACCCGAGCCATCGGCGAGACCATGATCGTGGCCCTGGCAGCGGGCGGGCTGGCCCAGCTCACCCTGAACCCCGCCAGCGAGACCCAGACCATGACCGCCTACATGGTCCAGATCTTCCTGGGTGACGCTCCGGCCTTCGGCGTGGAGAACCTCTCCAGCTACGCGGTGGCGGCGGTGCTCTTCGTGATCACGCTGGTCCTGACCCTGGCGGGCAACCTGCTGCTCCGCATGTTCCGCGAGGAGTACGAGTGACCGGGCGCCCACGATCCGCGTCGGCCCGGCTGCTCAGGAACCGCGCGTTCCTGGCCCTCTGCCTGGCGTGCACCAGCCTGGCGGTGCTGGCCCTGGCCATCCTCCTGGTGAGCGTGCTGGTGCAGGGCGCTCCCGGACTCCGGTGGAACTTCTTCAGCGAGTTCGCCAGTCGCAAGCCGGAGCGGGCGGGCATCCTGGCCCCGCTGGCTGGAAGCGTGTGGGTGTGCGTCACCTGCATGCTGCTGAGCCTGCCCGTGGGCGTGGCCACCGCGGTGTATCTGGAGGAATTCGCGCGTCGCTCGAGGCTGAACCGCTTCATCGAGCTCAACGTGCGGAATCTGGCCGGTGTGCCCAGCATCGTGTACGGGATCATCGGCCTGACCGCCTTCAGCCGCATGTTCGGGCTGGTCGGGTCCTCGGATGGAAGCCCGATCGTGCTGGGATGTCCGGACGGGTTCCTGCATCTGGAACTTCCCTTCGGCCAGAGCGTGCTGGCCGGGGGCCTCACCCTCATGCTGGTCATCCTGCCCATCGTCATCATCGCCTCGCAGGAGGCGCTTCGGTCGGTGCCGCGGGGCCTGCGACAGGCCAGTGACGCCCTGGGGGCCACGCGATGGCAGACCACCTGGCAGGTCACCCTGCCCGCCGCAGCGCCCACCATCCTCACGGGCGCCATCCTGGCCATGAGCCGCGCCATCGGCGAGGCGGCGCCGCTGCTGGTGCTTGGCATCCCGCTCTTCATCGCCTCGACGCCCGAGAGCCTGATGGACCAGTTCACCGTGCTGCCCTTCCAGATCTACAGCTGGGCCAGCCGGCCCCAAGGCGCCTTCCACGACCTTGCGGCTTCGGGGATCATCGTGCTGCTGGCGGTGCTTCTCTCATTCAACGCCCTGGCGATCTTCCTTCGAATTCGACTGCAGAGGAGCACCGCTTCATGAACCTGCCCACCCCGATCGGTCCGATCAACACGCCCCGGACCCCGACTTCACCCGCCGAGCGACCGCCCGAGGTGTGCGTGCAGGCCCGCGGCTTCAGCGCCTGGTACGGCACGCATCAGGCGCTGGAGGACCTCTCCCTCGAGATCCCGCACGAGCGGGTGACGGCCCTCATCGGCCCAAGCGGATGCGGCAAGAGCACCTTCCTGCGCTGGATCAACCGCATGAACGACATGGTGCCAGGGGCCCGGGCGGAGGGCACGCTCACCATCGACGGGGAGAGCCTGCTCGAGGCCGCACGCGACCTGGTGGAGTTGCGTCGGCGGGTGGGCATGGTGTTCCAGAAGCCCAATCCCTTCCCCAAGAGCGTCTACGACAACATCGCCTTCGGACCCCGGCTGCACCGGCAGATGACTCGCGCGGAGCTGGACGACCTGGTGGAGCAGAGCCTCCGCGCGGCCGCCATCTGGGACGAGGTGAAGGACCGGCTTCACCAGAGCGCACTGGGCCTCTCTGGCGGACAGCAGCAGCGACTCTGCATCGCCCGGGCCATCGCCGTCGGCCCCGAAGTCCTGCTCATGGACGAGCCCTGTTCCGCGCTGGACCCCCGCAGCACGGCCAGCATCGAGCAGCTCATCCGCGATCTGCGTACGCAGTTCACCATCGTCATCGTCACGCACAACATGCAGCAGGCCGCCCGCGTGAGCGACCAGACCGCCTTCTTCTACGAGGGCCGGTTGGTCGAATGCGGTCCGACCGATACCATCTTCACGAATCCGCGCAGCAAGCAGACCGAGGACTACGTCACCGGTCGGTTCGGCTGAGCGAGCAAGGATCCCGATGGCCGTCGACCTTCGCAACGAGATGGTGGAACTGCGCCGCAACCTGCTGGCCATGGGTGCGGCCGTGGAGCAGCGCGTCACCCGCGTGATCGAGTCGATGATCGAGGGGGACCTCTCACTGGCCGAGAGCGTGAAGGCAGGCGACGCAGAGGTGGACCGCATGGAGCTGGAGCTGGAGGCCGACTGCATGCGGCTGCTGGCCCTGGCCCAGCCCGTTGCCGGCGATCTTCGGCTCATCCTGGCGGTGATCCGCATCAGCGGACAGCTGGAGCGCGTGGCCGACCTGGCCCGGGGCGTGGCCAAGAAGCTGATCAAGGTCTCGGCCATCGAGACGCTGGCCATGCCGCCGGCCATGACCGACCTGGCCTTCGCGACCCGCACCCAGCTCAGCGACGTGCTGGCGGCCCTGGCCAACGAGGATGCCGCCCTCTGCCGGCAGGTGCGGCGGAGCGACCAGCGGGTGGATGACCTTTACAAGGAGATCCTGATCTGGGGCCGCGAGGAGATCCCCCAGCACCCGGAGACTGCCCAGGCCGCCATCGACATCCTGACCATCGCCCAGCGGTTCGAGCGGATCGCGGACATGACCACGAACATCGCCGAGGACGTGATCTTCATGGTCGAGGGACGCGTGGTGCGGCACGAGGCCCACTGAAAGAGGGCCTTGAGGGGGGCGGGCAACCCCGCTATCCTGCCTCCCCCCCAAGGAGCAGCCCATGCACTATCCGCACAAGCTCAGCCGCATCAAGAAGGTCCGCAAGGTGGGCTTCCGGGCCCGGATGAAGACCCGCAAGGGCCGCAAGATCGTCAACCGCAAGCGCCGTCTGGGCCGCGCCGTCCGCACCCGCTGAGACACGCGTGGAGCGGAACCCCCTGCTCCTGCTGATTGGACTCCGCTGTTCCGGGAAGACCACCCTCGGTCAGGCTGTCGCCTGGGCCCTGGGCGTCGCGTGGGCCGATCTCGATTCCCGGGTGCTGCTGGCGCTGAACTGCCGGAGCGTCGAAGAGGCTTTCAGCACGCACGGCGAGGCCGGCTGGCGCGCCGCCGAGGCGCGTTGCCTGATCGAGGTCCTTGAGGCGCGGCAGGTGGGCGTGCTGAGTCTTGGGGGCGGTGCCGCAGCCGGGGCCTCAGCCGCGGCCGCCATGCGATCCGCCCAGACCCGCGGACATGCCGTGGTCGCGTTGCTGCACCCCGGGCAGGACGAACTGGTCCAGAGGCTCTTCCGCTCCCGTGGCGACCGCCCGCGGCTCGCTCACAATGATGCCGCGGAGGTCCAGGCCCTCTCCGCCGCCCGCCTTCCCCTGTACCGGAGCATGGCCGAAGCGTGCATCGACACCCGGATGCCCAAGGCGGCCTGCGTGGAGCGGCTGGTCCGGCTCACTCGCTGCGGTCACTGGGCTTGGCCTTGCCGGCCGGCCAGCGGATGACCTCGAGGCCGCTCTCGTCGGGTCCCATCACGCCCAGTTCCCGAAGCGCCGCCAGCGCGGCCAGCTGCTCCGCCGCCTTCTTGCTCGAGCCCCAGCATGCCGGAAATCTCCGCTCGCCACTCACCACGGCCACCTCGAAGCACTTGGCGTGATCCGGGCCCTTCTCGTCAAGCACGACGTAGTTGGGCGGTGCCATGTCCAGGCTGAGCAGGCTCTGCTGGACCACGCTCTTGTAGTTGTACTGGTGGCCCGTGCGACTGGCCATGTCAA
>JBILWQ010000070.1:0-7972 GCA_044369805.1 Phycisphaerales bacterium | reverse complement strand
CCGACCGGAACCGCCCGCGCCGCCACGCCCCCCGCAGGGCCCCGGTGGCCGAGGCCCGGTGCCCCAGAAGCCGCCCCGACAGGTCGTGACGTGGCTGACCGTGCTGCTGCTCTTCGGCCTGCTCTACATGATCGTGACCTCCAGCGCCTCGCGCGGGAAGGAACTGGGCAGCTGGCAGGAGTTCATGGTGCTGGCCCGCGAGGGTCACCTGGAACCCGGCAGCGTGACGATGCAGGCCGAGCGGGTGACGGCCGAGGTGAAGGCGGACACCAAGGGCTTCGGTGACGTGCCCCGCATGGTGAGCGTGCCGATCGCGCCGACCGCGCACGCCAAGTACATGTCGGACCTCGATGCGGCGGACATTGCCTACCGCGTGAACATGGCCACGGGGGCGTTCTCGCAGGTGCTGCTGACCATCCTGCCGACGCTGATCATCCTGGGCGTGCTCTGGGTCCTGCTCTCCCGCAGCATGCGCGGAGCTGGCGGCGGGCCCGGCGGCATGCTCGGTGGCTTCGGCCGCAGCCGGCACCGCGTGAGCACGAAGGAGACCGTGCAGACCACTTTCGCGGATGTGGCGGGAATCGACGAGGCGAAGGAGGAAGTCACCGAGATCGTGGAGTTCCTGAAGAACCCCAAGCGGTTCCAGAAGCTCGGCGGCCGCATCCCCCGCGGCGTGCTGCTCGAGGGCCCTCCGGGCTGCGGCAAGACGCTGCTGGCGAAGGCGATCGCGGGCGAGGCCGACGTGCCCTTCTTCAGCATCAGCGGCAGCGACTTCGTGGAGATGTTCGTGGGCGTGGGCGCGAGCCGCGTGCGCGACCTGTTCAAGCAGGCAAAGGACAATTCGCCGTGCATCATCTTCCTCGACGAGATCGACGCCGTGGGCCGGCGGCGCGGCGGCGGCTTCAGCAGCGGCGGCCACGACGAGCGCGAGCAGACCCTCAACGCCATCCTGGTCGAGATGGACGGCTTCGAGGCGAGCGACCAGGTCATCGTGATCGCGGCCACGAACCGCGTCGACGTGCTCGATCCCGCCCTCACACGCCCGGGCCGCTTCGACCGTGCCGTGGCGGTGCAGCTGCCCGACGTGGCCGGGCGCAGGCAGATCCTGGGCGTGCACGCCCGCAAGGTGAAGATGGGCGCGGACGTGGACCTGGACAAGCTGGCTCGCAGCACCCCCATGTTCAGCGGCGCCGACCTGGCCGCGATCATCAACGAGGCGGCGATCCTGGCGACCATGGCCAACAAGGACGCCATCGAGATGACCGACCTGGACGAGGCCCGCGACAAGATCCGCTGGGGCCGCGCCAAGAAGAGCCGGAAGATCGAGCAGCAGGAGCGGATCGCGACCGCCTACCACGAGGCGGGTCACGCGGTGCTGCAGATGCTGCTGCCCGACGCCGATCCCCTGCACAAGGTCACCATCATTCCCCGCGGACAGGCCATGGGCGTGACCTTCAGCCTGCCCGAGAAGGACCGTTACGGCTACGCCCGGCGCTACCTGCAGGCCACCATGAGGGTGCTGTGCGGCGGGCGTCTGGCCGAGCAGCGGAAAACCGGCGACGTGTCCAGCGGTGCCGCCATGGACATCAAGATGGTCACCGCCTACGCCAGGGCCATGGTTCTGGAGTGGGGCATGAGCGACAAGCTGGGCTTCGTCCGGTACGCGGGCGACGACAGCCGCGAGAGCATCCTGCCCGACAAGGACTACAGCGATGACACCGCCCGCATGATCGACGAGGAGGTCCGGCGGATGGCCGACGAGGCCTATGCCGAGGCCACCCGCATGGTGGAGACCAACTGGGACAAGATCACCGCGGTCGCCGAGGCCCTCCTTCGCCTCGAGACGCTGCAGCGCGAGGATGTGGATCGCCTGATGCGTGGCGAGATGGTCGAACGCCCCACCGTGGCGCAGGTGCTGGCCGCGAAGCCCCCGCCGGCAACGCCCCAGGCCGAGCCTCCCGCGGAACTCGGAGGCGGTGTCGTGCCCAGTCCCGCCTGAGCGGTCCGGTCCATGCGCCTCATCGTGAACGGCGCGCCACGCGTGTTCGAGGGCATGCCATGCATGGCGGACGTGCGAGATGGAACGCTCTCGGGCGCCGACGTGCTCGTCTGCAACGGCGCCGTGGTCGAGCCTGCGCACGCGCTGCGCGATGGGGACGAGGTGGTGCTGATCGAGCGCGGACGTACCCCGTCCGCCGACGAGCTGGAGACCCTGATGGCGGCGCGGCACACGCCAGGGGTGCATGCCCGGCTGAAGCGCGCGACCGTGGGCATCGCGGGCCTCGGGGGGCTGGGTTCGGCGGTGGCCGTCGCCCTGGCGCGCGTGGGCGTGGGCACGCTGGTGCTGTCGGACTTCGACGTGGTGGAGCCCAGCAACCTGAACCGCCAGCAGTACTTCGTGGACCAGCTGGGGCTTCCCAAGACGCAGGCCCTGGCCGACAACCTGGCCCGGGTCAATCCGCACGTTCGGCACCGCCTGCATCAGGTGAGGCTGGACCCGGGCAATGTGCAGGCGATCTTCGGTGGCGTCGACGTGATGGTCGAGGCGTTCGACCGCGCCGACCAGAAGGCCATGCTCATCGAGGCCTTTGCCGCGGCACGGCCAGGCACGCCGATGATCGCCGCCAGCGGACTGGCCGGCCATGGCGACGAGGCCAGCCTGCGCGTGCAGCGGATCGGGCGATCGCTCTTCATCGTGGGCGACCAGGTGAGCGGCGCCGAGCCCGGACGCGGCCTGATGGCGCCCCGGGTTGGCATCGCCGCGCACATGCAGGCGAATCTCGCGGTGCGGCTGCTGCTTGGCGACGAGTCCGTATGCTGAACGAATGACCGACCGCGCACGGATGGCTGCCTCGTGAGCCGGGATCTGACCATCACCCTCGTCGATGGCGTGAAGGTGGTCGTGCCGGATCGCTTCGACCACGTGACGCCATTCGTGCTTCAGGAACAGGGCGACTGGTTCGAGGACGAGATCCGGTTCCTTCGCAAGGCCATGCGGCCCGGCCAGCTCGCGGTGGACATCGGCGCGAACTACGGCCTCTACACCCTCTCCCTGGCGAAGGCCGTGGGCCCCGAGGGGCACGTGTGGGCCTTCGAGCCCGCCACCTCCACGCACGCCTTCCTGACGCGGAGCGTGCAGGCGAATCGATTCACCCAGGTCACCGTGGAGCGCAGCGCCATGTCCGATGAACCGGGCACGGGCCACCTGGCGGTGGGCACCGCACCGGAACTCAACGCGCTCGCGGCCTCCGGCGCCGCCGGCACCGAGGAGGTTCCGCTGGTGACGCTCGACGAGCGGATGGAGGCCCTCGGATGGACGGCCATCGACTTCCTGAAGGTGGACGCCGAAGGGGTGGAGCACGCCATCCTTGCCGGTGGGCAGCGGTTTCTTCGCGCCATGTCACCGCTGGTGCAGGTGGAACTTCGGACCGACGCCGCCCACGACATCTCGCTGATCGAGGCCCTGGAGCGGCTGGACTACCGCCCCCACCGCGTGGTGCCCGGACTCGACCTGCTGGTGCCGCTCGACGCCGCCGCCCAGCCCGACCAGTTCCTGCTCAACGCGCTCTGCTGCAAGGCCGACCGCGCCGGAAGTCTGGCCGCCCAGGGACGACTGGTGCTTCCCGAGGCACTCCCGGCGGTCGAGCCGGCGGACCCCGAGACGCTCTACCGGCGGAGCCGGGAATCCGGCCGACCTCCCGCGGAGCGGCTGGCTCTTCTCCAGGCCGCGTTGGCCGGTGCCAAGTCGCGAGCGACCACCGGCACCCTGGACATGTCGCTGACCACGCTGGCGTGCGCAGCCCGCGATGCGGGTGAACGCATGCTGGCCGTGAACGTGCTCATTCAGCTCATGCGTGCCCTGATGGAGGGTCCGGTGGCGGGCATGGACGGTCCATTCGTTCTGCCCTGCGAACGCTACCTCAGGGTGTCCCCGGGCAAGCGACGGCGGGAGTGGGCCCTGGCCTGCGTGGTGGAGGGTGCCGAGAACATCTTCCACTTCTCGGCCTATTACGATCCTGCGTCGGCGGTCCACCGCCTTCACCTGCTCAAGCAGCTGGGGTTCCTGGGACCCGAGATGTCACGTCGGCTGCAGCTGCTCAAGCGGCTGCACGCCCAGCAGCAGGGCTGAACCGCCCGGATCAGACGAGCAGCGTCGCCGGATTCTCGAGCAGGCCCTTGAGCTCCTGCAGCCAGCGGGCCGCCATGGCGCCGTCGATGACGCGG
Source organism: Phycisphaerales bacterium (assembly GCA_044369805.1). Lineage (GTDB taxonomy): Bacteria > Planctomycetota > Phycisphaerae > Phycisphaerales > SM1A02 > SYAC01. The sequence goes on along the minus strand of JBILWQ010000070.1, from coordinate 3,748 downwards.
TGGTCGCTCGAGAGCGTGGCCGTCATCTCGAAGCCGATCGTGAGCTCGTCGTTGCGCACGACGGGCTGCTTGATGGCGCCGCCGCACGCCAGGATGGCGCTGTTGGGCGGGTTGATGATGGCCGTGAAATGCTCCACGCCGAACATGCCGAGGTTGCTCACCGTGAAGGTGCTGTCGGCCATGTCCTCGGCGGAGAGGCCGCGGGTGCGGGCCTTCTCGCTCATGGCCCTGGTCTCGGCGCTGATCGCCCGCAGGCTCTTGCGGTCGGCGTCGCGGATGACCGCCACCACCAGTCCGCCGCCCTTGCTCTCATCCAGTGCCACCGCCACGCCCACGTTCACCTGACGGTGCAGCGCAATGGCATCGCCGGCCCAGCTGGCGTTCACGTAGGGGTGCCGGGCCATCGCCAGGGCGCAGCCCCGCACGATGAAGTCGTTCACGCTGAGCTTGATGCCGGTCTCGGCCAGCTCGCGATTGAGCTGCTCACGCAGGGCGACCAGGCGGTCCATCTCGAACCGCATGCTGACCTGGTAGTGCGGAATGGTCGTCTTGCTCTCGACCAGGCGGCGAGCGATGGTCTGCCGCATGCCGCTGACGGCGACGCGTTCGCTCTCGAGGCCGGCGACCACCAGGCCGCCCGAGGCCCGAGGCGCAGGCGAGACGGGAACCGCCAGGGCCTGAGCCGAGGCTGCGGGAGCCACGGGAGCCGGCGCCGCCGCCGGACGGGAGCCCGCGTTCTCGAGGGCCGTCTGCACATCGCGCTTGATGATGCGTCCGCCCGGGCCGCTGCCCTTGAGTGAGGCCAGCGGAATGCCAGCCTCCTCGGCCATTCGGCGGGCGACGGGGCTCACGCGCACCCGCGTGCCATCCTCCGACACGGTCTCGTCCTCGTCGGCGGACCCAGCTGCCGGAGAGGCGGGCGAGGCCACGGCCGCCGCGGGCTTCGCGGCTGGCGTCACCTTCGGCGCCACCGAGCCATCGCCCGTGGCGGCGGCTGCCAGGTCCTCTCCCTCCTCGGCGATCACGGCGATCTGCGTGCCGACCTTCACGCTCTGGCCGGCGGGCACGAGCAGCTTCGCGATGCGGCCATCGTCGAAGACGGGCATCTCCATGGTGGCCTTGTCGGTCTCGATGTCGGCGACCACCTGGCCGCTGGTGACCTCGTCGCCTTCCTTCACGTTCCAGCGCACGATGGTGCCGGCCTCCATGGTGTCGGAGAGTCGGGGCATGGTGACGGAAATGGGCATGGGCGGCTTCCTTGCGGCTCAGGCGTTGTAGGTGGCGGCACGCACCGCCTCGCAGATCTTGCGGGCGTTGGGCAGGTACTCCTGCTCCAGGTTGTACGCGTACGGCGCGGGCACGTCGGCGGTGTGCACGCGGTGCACGAAGTTGTCCAGGTCGTCGAAGCAGTGCCTGTGAACCTGCGCGGCCAGCTCGCTGCCCGGGCTGCCGAAGCTCCAGCTCTGGTCGACCACCACGCAGGTGCTGGTCTTGCGGACGCTGCGGACCACGCTGCCGATGTCGAGCGGACGGATGGTCCGCAGGTCGATCACCTCGCAGTCGATGCCGTCCTTGGCCAGGGCCTCCGCGGCCTCCATCGCGAAGTGCACGGGCCGGCCCCAGGTGGCGATGGTGCAGTCGGCACCGGCACGGCGCACGCGGGCCTGGCCGAAGGGCACCAGGATCTCGTCGCCCTCGGGGACATGGCCCTTCATGCCGAGCATGCGCTCGCTCTCCAGGAAGAACACGGGATCGTCATCGCGGATGGCGGTCTTGAGCAGGCCCTTGGCGTCATCGGGCGTGGCCGGGATGGCCATCTTCAGGCCGGGCACGTTGCTGTACATGCCCTCGACGCACCAGCTGTGCGTGCTGCCGAGCTGACCGCCCGCGCCGTCGTTGCCGCGGAACACGATGGGGCAGCCGAACTGGCCACCGCTCATGTAGAGCATCTTCGGGGCGTTGTTCAGGATCGGATCGGCGGCCACCAGGCTGAACGACCAGCTCATGAACTCCACGATGGGCCGCAGGCCCTGCATGGCCGCGCCGATGGCGATGCCCGCGAAGCCGCTCTCGCTGATCGGCGTGTCGATGATGCGCCGAGGGCCGAACTCGTCCAGCATGCCCTTGCTCACCTTGTACGCGCCGTTGTACTGCGCCACTTCCTCGCCGAGCAGGAAGACTCTCGCGTCGCGTCGCATCTCCTCGCTCATCGCCTCTCGCAGGGCGTCACGAAATTCCAGTTCGCGGACAGCGCTCACAGCACCTCTCCCTTTGGGTCGATGGCCCGGAACGATGGCGTGTTGGGTGCCCCGCCCATGAAGGCGGGCTGGCTCGACCCGGGATAGGGACCCCAGGGCTCCATGTACACGTCGGTGAACAGCTCGCCGGGTTCGGGCATGGGACTGGCGTCGGCGAAGGTGACGCTGTCGCGAGCCTCGGTCTTCACGCTCTTGAGCATCTCCTTGGCCTCTTCAGCGGAAATCAGGTCGCGGTCGAGCATGAACCGTTCGAGCGTGCCGATGGGATCGCCGGCCTCCCAGGCCTCCTCCTCGTCGCGGGTGCGGTACTTCCGCGGGTCGCTCATGCTGTGGCCCTTGTAGCGATAGCACCGCATGTCCACGAACCACGGACGGCTCCGCGCGCGGGCATCGTCGATGACGTGCTTCATGCCCCAGTAGGTCTCGAGCACGTCCATGCCATCGACCACCGCCGCATCCATGCCGTAACCGACGGCCTTGGACTTCAGCTCGTGGGCCATGGTGGTGCCGCGATGGATGCTGGTGCCCATGCTGTAGCCGTTGTTCTCGACCACGAAGACCACCGGAAGGTTCATGAGGCCGGCCATGTTCATGGCCTCGTGGAGGGCGCCCTGGTTCAGGGCACCGTCACCCAGGAAGCAGAGCGTCACGCGGCCGTTGCGGCCACCTCGCATGACCTCGTCCTCGTACTTGGTGGCGAACGCGAGGCCGGCCCCCAGCGGCGTCTGGGCGCCCACGATGCCGTGGCCGCCGAACATGTTGTTGGGCTTGTCGAACATGTGCATGCTGCCGCCCTTGCCCTTGGCGCAGCCATCCACGCGTCCGAACATCTCGGCCATGCAGGCGTTCGCCGTCATGCCGCGGGCCAGCGCGTGCCCGTGGTCGCGATACGCCGTCACCAGCGGATCCTCGGGCTTCATGGCGGCCACGCAGCCCACGGCCACCGCCTCCTGCCCGATGTAGACATGGCAGAAGCCGCCGATCTTCTTGTCCTGGTACGCCTGCATGCAGCGCACCTCGAACTCCCGGATCAGCATCATGTCGCGGAGCCACTTGCGAAGGGTGGCGGCGGGAAGCACCGGACGGTCGGCCGCCACGCTCGGTGGGGCGTCGCCTCGGTGCACGTCGAAGAGGCGGCGGGTGTCGGTGGAGGGTGTGGACATGGTGTTCGCCCCGCAGGCCGACCATGGCCGAGCGGCGCAGCCCTCCGTTATAGGGGCAAAGCCGCATCAAGGCAATGCCATGCCCGATTCCGGAGCCGCAGGCCCGGAATCAGGGGGTCTGCGTGCCCTCTGAAGCCGGCTTGGCGGCCGGCATCGCCTCGGCCACCGCGGTGGGCTTCGCCGAGCGGAGCACCCGGGCCCGGATGGCGGCCAACGCCGTGTCGAGCTGAGGATCCGCCCCCGTGGCCAGGATCTCGTCCGGATCACGGCGAGGCTCCGCCGCGGCGGCGGCCGCATCCGGAAGCGTGTCGACGAGGCTTCGCAACT
>JBILWQ010000333.1:0-2541 GCA_044369805.1 Phycisphaerales bacterium | reverse complement strand
GGGCAACGGCGAACTGAAGAAGAAGCTCACCGTGAACGCCGCCAAGTTCAGCGCGACCGCGAAGACCAAGATCGAGAAGGCCGGCGGCACTGCCGCCGCGGCCGCCTGAGGATCCTGAACCGGTGCTGCAAGCCTTCGTGAACATCTTCCGCATCCCGGACCTGCGCAACCGGGTCCTGTTCACGCTGGGCATGCTGGTCATCTACCGGATCGGCTTCTGGATCCCGCTGGTGGGCGTGGACCAGACGCAGCTGGCCGAGGCGGCCGAGAAGGCCAGCGAGACGGCGTCCGGATTCGGCCGGATCATGCAGTTCGCCAGCATCTTCTCGGGCGGCAGCCTGCAGCAGAGCACCATCTTCGGCCTGGGCATCATGCCCTACATCACGGCGGGCATCATCTTCCAGCTTCTCGGGCAGGTGCTTCCTGCCCTGCAGGAGCTGAAGAAGGAGGGGGCCGGAGGCCAGCAGAAGCTCGCCGAATGGACCCGCTACGCCACCGTGGGCCTGTGCATCTTCCAGGGCTGGATGTGGCTCGGCTACCTGCGGACGCAGAACCTGGTCCAGCCGCAGTTCGAGCAGGGCAGCATGCTCGTCGTGTTCTACGTCGCGGGCTTCTGTGCACTGACCGCGGGCAGCCTCTTCCTCATGTGGCTTGGCGAGCAGGTCGACAAGTACGGCATCGGCAACGGCATCAGCATCATCCTGACCGCAGGCATCCTCTCGCGCATGCCCGACGCCGTCATGGAGGTGTATGCCCGCTTCGATCCCCGCCAGTCCAGCGAGGTTCCGGATCGCATCGGCCTGGTGGGCCTGCTCCTGCTGGTGGCCGGCTTCGTGGCGGTCACCGCTGGCGCCATCCTGATCACCGTGGCCCAGCGCCGCATTCCCATCCAGCAGGCCAAGCACACCGTGGGTCGTCGCGTCTACGGTGGGCAGAAGCTCTACCTGCCGCTCCGCCTGAACCATGCGGGCGTGATGCCGATCATCTTCGCCAGCAGCTTCATGGTGTTCCCCTCGGCCTTCTTCGGCTGGCTGAACAGCACCATGGTGGCCAGCGGCTCCGAGGCCGGCTTCCTGGGCCGGACCGCCAACTTCCTGGCGACCAACTTCGACATGGGGCAGTACCCCTACGTGATCCTGGAGATCGTGCTGATCTACTTCTTCAGCTACTTCTGGACCACGGTGCAGTTCAGCCCCGACGAGATGAGCAAGCAGCTGCGCGACCAGGGCAGCATGATCCCGGGCATCCGTCCCGGTCCCTTCACCAGCGAGTACCTCGAGCGGATCATGGAGCGCATCACCTATGTGGGCGCGGGTTTCCTGGCGGTCATCGCCATCATCCCCACCGTGGTCACCCAGAAGCTGGGCATTCCGTTCGGCGTGAGCCAGTTCCTGGGCGGCACCGGTCTGCTCATCGTGGTCAGCGTGGGTCTGGACGTGGTGCAGCGCATCGAGGCCAACCTGCTCATGCGGAACTACGCCGGCTTCCTGTCGGGCAGCGGCGAGGCGAACGGTCCCCGCATCCGGAGTGCCCGCGCATGAGTCGCCACGGCACCACGGCAGCGGCTGGGCACCCGGCGATCGCCCGCAGTTGGTGGGTCCGTCTGGATGCCGAGGCCACCGAGCGGCTGAGCGGACGCCCCGCGACCGACGATCATCGCCGGCCGCGTCCGGCCCTGGCGGACATCCGGACGCCGGCCGAGCTGGAATTGATGGCCGAGGCGGGCCGGGTGGCCGCGCTCGCCCTGCGTGCGGCCAGCGCAGCGTGCGTGCCCGGCGCGACCACCGCCGCCGTGGATGGTGCCGCCGCTGGCGTGATCGCGGCCGAGCGTTGCGAACCCGCCTTCCTGGGGTTGCGTGCATCGGTTCAGGCGGCCGCGTTCCCCGCGGCGACCTGCGTGAGCGTGAACGAGCAGGTGGTGCATGGCGTGCCGGGTGAGCGTCGTCTGCAGTGCGGCGACATCGTGAAGATCGACTGCGGCGTGCGTCATCGCGGCTGGTGCGCGGACGCGGCCGTGACCGTGGCGGTGGGCACGCCGTCCGAGGCGAACCTGGCCATGATCGGCCGGGCCCGCGCCATGCTCGACGAAGCCGTGGCCATGATCCGGCCCGGTCGCCGCTGGAGCGAGATCGCCGAGCGGCTGCAGGTCATGGCGCTCGAGGGCGGCTACGGCCTGCTGACGGATCTCATCGGTCACGGCATCGGTCGCCAGTTGCACGAATGGCCGGAAGCCCCCAACTCGCTCAGCCGCAGCCTGCTGCAGCGAAGGGATTTCACCCTGCTGCCCGGCATGACGCTCGCCATCGAGCCCATGCTGGCCATGGTGGGGGACCAGCCCGTGCGACGGGACCAGGATGGCCATCCCATGGGCGTGGCCACCCGCGTGGCCGCCGACGGCTGGACCGTCGAGGCCCTCAGTGGCCTGCCCAGCGCCCACTTCGAGCACACCATCGCGGTGAACGGTCATGGCGCGACCGTCCTCACCCGTCTGGGGGGCCGCTGACCATGGGCAAGGACGACAAGATCACCCTCGACGCCGAG
>JBILWQ010000332.1:0-2542 GCA_044369805.1 Phycisphaerales bacterium | reverse complement strand
AAGTCCTGCCGCCTGCAGGACCGCCTGACCGCGAGGGGCCAGGCAGCACCCGCACACCTTCTCCCGTGGGTGCGAGACTCGGTCGACCAGCAGCGTTCGAAGCCCGGCGCGCGCCGACGTCATCGCGGCCATGGCTCCCGCCGGACCGCCACCCACCACCAGCACATCAACGTGGCGGGGCAGGCCGCACGCGGACGTGATCGCCGGGATCCCGCTCATGCCGCCTCTCCCGGGCCGTGTTCCCACCACAGTCGCCAGCGCACGGCATCCGCGACCTCGATGCACGCGTCATGCAGACCGGCCTCTGTCGCCATCGCCCGGAGTTCGTGAGGCTCATGGGCGGCTCGAACGCTCGCGGTGGCATCGTGGTGCACCACGGCGCTTCGCGTCAGCACGCGGGATCCCAGCCACACCAGCCCGAGCGCGATCCGCGTCCGCCGCAGGTCCGTCACGCCCACGGCGTGTCTTGCCGCCACGCGCATGACCCGCAGGATCCGGACCACGTCGGGTCCGTCGAAGTGGTGCAGGAAGAGGCTGTTCATGACCAGATCGGCCTGCGGCAGAGGCCCGCACCGTGCATCCACGCGCACCGCATCGCACGACAGTCCCGCCGCTCGTGCCCGGTCCAGTCCGTGTCGAAGCGCGTGCGGGCTGCAGTCGGCCAGCGTCCATCGAATCCTCATGCCGGCACGGCGCGCAAGCGGCTCCATCCGCGACGGAAGATCGGCCGCACCGGACGCCAGATCCAGGATGTGCAGGTTGCCACCGAGCCGCTCGGTCAGCTCGCGGATGCGTGGCCAGAGCACCCGGTGGGCCATCGAGATGCCGTTGAGCCGGACCAGTCCGCGGAGGGCGGCTTCGTGGGCTTGGGCGGGCAGGGCCGGATCATCCATCCGCTCCGGCACTCGCATTCGCTTCAGCGCCATGGACATGTCCACGGCGGACCGCTGGCGGCCCCGATGCTCCGCTTGGTCACGCGCCCCGGTCCCGGTAGCTCGGGGGCGCCGCCCATCGCATCTTTTCCACCAGCGTGTCCCAGTAGCTGCGGTCAGGATTGCCGATGAAGCGAGCCGACGTGTGATGCCGACCCACCAGCAGGCGGTCGCCCTGCGAGAGCGGCACGATGGCCTGGCCATCGAGCACCAGAGCAGTGCCCTCGTTCACGCGCACGGTCTCGATCAGGATCTCCAGATGACTCGGCGCCACGATGGGCCGGAACGCCAGGCTGTGGGCACAGTTGGGGGTCACGATGATCGCCTCCACGTCAGGCTGCACGATCGGGCCACCCGCGCTCACGTTGTACGCGGTGCTTCCCACGGGCGTGGCCACGATCACGCCATCACCCACCAGGTCCGGCCCCGGCCGCTCGCCGAGCGTGAGCCTCAGCTCGATCATGCGGAAGGGCGCGCCTGCGGTGATGGCCGCCTCGTTGATGGCCAGCCCCTCGTGCACCAGATCGCCTCGGGCGTTCCGCACGATCGCCTCCAGCACCATGCGCGAACGCACCACCGGATCGTCGCCGAAGATCATGGCCGCGTGCCGACGCAGCCCCTCCAGGTCGAACTCCGCAAGGAAGCCCAGGCGTCCGAAGTTCACGCCGACCATGGGCACGGCGCGATCGATCAGCCGCCGACACTGCGCGATGAGGGTTCCATCGCCACCGAGCACCACGACCCGATCGAACGTGGTTCGGTTCGGCACTGGACGCTGGTCCGCGTCCAGCTCCTCCACCAGGCGGCCGTGCTGACCGACGATCCGGCGCACCTCGTCCATGGCCTCGGGCACACCCGAGCGACTCCGATCCGCCACCAGGAGCACGTCACTCATGCGACCAGACCCTTCGTCAGCCGCAGGAAGGCCGTTTCAAGATCCGTGGCGGCCTGCTGCATGCCGGTGAGCCGGAACCCGGCGGAAACCAGCCTGGCCGGCAGGTCGCTCAGCGGCACGCCGGCGGCCGGATCCAGCGTGACGTCGACCCGGGGCTGGCCTTCCTCGGGCACCAGGTCCACCCGGGCGATGCCGGGCACCTTCCGCAGGAGTTCCGCTGCCTGCTCGTGCCGGTCCTCGAGCGTGATGCGCACCAGCGTGCCCCGGTGGGCCCGTGCCATGGCGTCCTTCATGCGACCCGCGTAGACCAGCTTGCCCTGCTCGATGATGCCCACGCTGGTGCACAGTTCCGCCAGCTCCGGCAGGATGTGGCTGCTGATGAGGATCGTCTTGCCCATGCGGCGGAGTTCCTTCAGCAGTTCGCGCATCTCGATGCGGGCCCGCGGGTCGAGGCCGCTGTTGGGTTCGTCCATCAGCAGCACCTTGGGGTCGTGCAGCAGCACGCGAGCCACGCTGAGACGCTGCTGCATGCCCCGGCTGAGCCCGTTCACCTCGCTGAAGCGCTTGTGCTTCAGGTCCGTCAGTTCCAGCACGTCGCCCACCACCTTGTCGCGTGCCTTGCCGTGCGTGCCGTAGCAGGCTGCGAAGAACTCCAGGTACTCCTGGACCACCATGTCCTCGTAGGCGCCCATGAAGTCGGGCACGTAGCCGATCA
>JBILWQ010000335.1:0-2546 GCA_044369805.1 Phycisphaerales bacterium | reverse complement strand
TGCGAGAGCAATTGATGAAGAGATTTCAGTATTTTTGGATTCGGATGAGATGTTTATCCGAGACTTTGGAATTTCGAACCTGATCAAAAACAACCAAGTTCGATTCTATGCTGAGCCAGAGGGCAACCCGATCGGAATGGATACGCCGCATCAACATTGGCATCAATCGGCTAGTCGATTATTGGGTTTAGCAGCAACACCCATGCCAGCCCCCGACTACATTGCTGACGTGATCACGTGGAAACGAGAAAATGTAACAGCAATGTGTCGTCACATTGAACGCATTTATCATCAATCATGGTTCGAGGCAGTTTCAAAAACATGGCATTTTTCTGAATACACGCTCTATGGAACCTATATTGATCGGGTGCTTCAAGACCGGAGCGGCCATTACTGGGATCCAACCAAAATTCTCAATTCCTATTACGATCCCAATGTGATGACTGAAGAAGAGTTGCGCAACTTTGTTAACTCAACTCGACCTGAGCATGTTGCCATCATGATTTCTGCTAAGGCTAAAATAGCAGTTGACCGATACGCGAGCTTGTTAGAGCTTGAATAGGCTGGTTGCTAACGGTGTGTAATCGATCGCTCTTCATGATGGGTGGAGGGTAACTGTTGAGCGAGTCGAAGAAGCAAGCATCCGATCAAAAACCCTCGGGCTACCTTCAATGATCCGGTTACTGACCCTAAATCTCGGTAAAGGATGAAAATTTGGCAAGGTTGGTGGGGGCCCGCTGCCAAAGAAGTTGGTCAGTAGTGATGTTCTTGATCCTGAGGCTGCCAAAACTAGCTGACTATTTGGGGGCATCCCCCTTGTTCTGTTTTTGATCAATATAGACGGGCAATAGTTCCATGAATGTTGCATTGATCGGCTGTGGATTTGTTGCTGATTATTATGTGCGAACTTTAGAAAATCATCCTTCATTAAAAATTCTGGGCGTGATGGATCGAGATTCAGCACGCACAGAGCATTTTTCTCAATTTCATAAACTTCCTAAGTACCCCAGTTTGGAAGCGGTACTAGCAGATGAGCGCGTGCAAATTGTCATTAACCTAACCAATCCTCGCAGTCACTACGAAGTTTCCAAAGCAGCTTTGCTAGCGGGCAAACATGTTTACTCAGAAAAACCGCTGGGGATGACTTTTGAAGAGGCCAAAGAACTGGTTGAACTAGCGGAATCTAAGCAACTGGAAATTTCCGGTGCGCCCTGCAGCCTTTTGGGCGAAACGGCACAAACGATTTGGAAAGCCTTGCGCGAGCAAGCAGTTGGCCAAGTCAGCGTGGTTTATGCAGAAATGGACGATGGGTTTGTGCCTGCGATGGCTTACCAAACCTGGCTGAGTGAATCGGGAATACCGTGGCCCTACAAAGATGAATTTGAAGTGGGTTGCACGTTGGAACATGCGGGCTATTACTTAACTTGGTTGCCTGCTTTCTTTGGGTCGGCTGTTAGCGTTACTGCCTTTGCGGATTGTACGATTCCCAATAAGGGTGTTGATCATCTAGATCCACCCAATACGCCGGATTTTTCAGTTGCCTGTATTAAGTTTGCCTCGGGAGTTGTGGCTCGCTTGACCTGTAGTATCGTGGCTTCCCACGATCATGAATTACGAATTTTTGGAGATCAGGGGGTGATGTATACGGAAGATTGTTGGTTTTATCGATCGCCCGTTTATATTAAGCGCCGTCTACGAATTCGTCGCAAAACGATCGAGGGGCCTCTCGCGCAACGTTACCCATTGGTGGGGCCAGTCACCAAACGCCAAAAGTACCGAGGTGCTCAACAAATGGATTTTGCGCGGGGAATTGCTGACTTGGCGGAGGCAATTGAGAATAAGCGATCGCCCAGATTGTCGGGACGCTATTCATTGCATGTGAATGAAATGGTCTTGGCAATTCACTACGCAACAGCTCAAGGATGTACCTATCAAATGAAAACCGATTGCCCGGTGGTGGAACCGCTGCCTTGGGCACTCTGATTATGCTGCCCTAACTCAACTAGTCATCATCGCAAAATGAAGGATCATGGACGATTTAGGTGCGATCGGTGAGTGCGACTGATTGAGTGTGACTCATTGAAGGTGATCAATTAAATTTTCATGAAAGTTTCCATCTGCGTTGCCACCTATAAACGACAAGATTTACTGCATCAACTGATCTTGAGCTTGCAGGCACTCAAGTTTGAGCAAATTGCAACTCCTGAAATTGAAATCATTGTGGTTGACAATGATGCAAATGGGTCGGCGCGCGAAACCGTGTCCACTTGGCAAGAAAGCTCTTGTTGGCCCATTCGCTACGATATTGAAATGCGATCGGGTGTGACCTATGCCAGAAATCGCACCATTCAAAATGCGGCTGAAGATAGTAACTTCATCGCCATCATTGATGATGATGAACAAGCTTGCCCATCTTGGCTGGAAGCACTTTTGACTGCGCAAGAGCAATTTCAAGCCGATATTGTGGGCGGGCCAATCTTGCCAGTTTTTCAATCCAATCAAGTACCCAACTGGATTCATCAGGGACAATTTTTTGCGCCTCCTGC
>JBILWQ010000331.1:0-2554 GCA_044369805.1 Phycisphaerales bacterium | reverse complement strand
CGTCGGGCACGTCGACGGGGATCGCGGCGTCGGCCGCGTCCGTCGCGGCCTCACTTCTCTCGGAGCAACACACCATGGCCAAGGAAACCTTCGTCCGTACCAAGCCCCACGTCAACGTCGGCACCATCGGCCACGTCGACCACGGCAAGACCACCCTCACCGCCGCCATCACCGCGGTCCAGGCGGCCCGCGGCTTCGGCAAGGCGGTCGCCTACGACCAGGTCGCCAAGGCGTCCGAGTCGGAAGGTCGCCGTGACCCCACCAAGATCGTGACCATCGCCACCAGCCACGTGGAATACGAGACCGCCAAGCGGCACTACGCCCACGTCGACTGCCCCGGTCACGCCGACTATGTGAAGAACATGATCACCGGCGCCGCCCAGATGGACGGCGCGATCCTGGTGGTGTCGGCCGCCGACGGCCCCATGCCCCAGACCCGCGAGCACATCCTGCTGGCCCGCCAGGTCGGCGTGCCCAGCATCGTGGTGTTCCTGAACAAGTGCGACCTGGTCGACGACAAGGAGCTGCTCGACCTGATCGAGATGGAGGTCCGTGAGCTGCTGACCAAGTACGGCTTCCCCGGCGACAAGACCCCGATCGTGCGCGGCGCGGCCTTCCCCGCCCTGCAGGATCCGGGCAACGCCGACAAGAACAAGTGCATCGCCGAGCTCATGGATGCCATCGACACCCATGTGCCCGAGCCGCAGCGCGAGACCGACAAGCCCTTCCTGATGAGCGTCGAGGACGTCTTCAGCATCAAGGGCCGCGGCACCGTGGCCACCGGCCGCATCGAGCGCGGCATGATCAAGGTCGGTGACGAAGTGGAGATCGTCGGCCTTCGTCCCCAGAGCTCCAAGAGCACCATCACGGGCGTGGAGATGTTCCAGAAGACCCTCGATCAGGGCCAGGCTGGCGACAACGTCGGCTGCCTGCTCCGTGGCGTCGAGAAGGCGGACATCGAGCGTGGCCAGGTGCTCTGCAAGCCGGGCACCATCAAGCCGCACACCGAGTTCGAGGCCCAGGTCTACGTGCTCACGAAGGACGAGGGCGGCCGTCACACGCCGTTCTTCAACGGCTACAAGCCGCAGTTCTACTTCCGCACGTCGGACATCACCGGCAAGCTCGAGCTGATCGGCGCCGAGATGTGCATGCCCGGCGACAACGTGAACCTCAAGGTGGACCTTGAGGGCAAGGGCGTGGCCATGGAGGCCGGTACCCGCTTCGCCGTCCGTGAGGGCGGTCGCACGGTGGGCTCCGGCGTGGTCACCAAGATCGTGAAGTGATTGTCCGCGGCGGGCGTCCATCCCGCCGCTTGAACGAGCGGTTCCGTGCCTGTCCCGTCCCGGCCTCGGCCGGGGCGGGCAGGGCGGAACCAGGGCCCCGGTGGCCCGGAGAACGTCATGGCGAAGAAGTCCCTCGATCGTGAATACGTCTGGCTGCAGTGCACGGAATGCGGCGACCTGAACTACCGCACCGAGATCCGCGTCAAGGGCGGCATCTCGGAGAAGGTCAAGGAGGGCTTCAAGAAGTTCTCCCCCCGCCTCCGCAAGCACACCCTGCACAAGATCAAGCGCAAGTGAGCCTTCGCTCGCCTGTGCCGCTACGCCGGTAGCTCAGCTGGTAGAGCAGCGGATTCCAAATCCGCAGGTCGTGGGTTCGATCCCCCCCCGGCGTGTTCGGCCCCCAGGGCCGCTTCCGCACCGTCCGCACCCTTCCGCAAGGAGTCACGCATGAACGCCATCCGAAAGCTCGGTCAGGGCTACTGGACCCGCATGCTCAGCGTGATCGGGTTCGGCCTGCTCGGCGTGCTCGGGGCCGTCTGGCTCTGGGAGCAGTTCGAGGGGGGCGACTACGGATCCGTGCCGCCGGTGGTGGTGGCCAGTTCGGTGGCCGTGGTGTTCATGATCGCGGTGGCCGTGGCTCTCTGGTGGTTCGCGGGGTGGAGCGAGCGGTCGGTCGACTTCCTGGTCGCCACCGAGGGGGAGATGAAGAAGGTCAACTGGTCCACGCGTCGCGAGATCGTGGGCAGCACGCTCGTGGTCATCGCCATCACGCTGGTGATCTCCGCGTTCTGCTGGATCTGGGATTTCGCGTTCTCCACGCTCTTCGTGTGGATGCGCGTGCTGGACATGAGGAGCTGAACCATGGTTTCCGACGAGAACACCGAGAAGCACATCGACGACGCGGCCGAGAAGCCCAAGAACCTCGCGGTCGGCACGGCCGCCTTCCGCACGGCCAGCAGCACCATCACCGGCGGCGTGGCGACCAGCCGCGCGCTGGAGACGCAGAGCAGCAGCAAGAACAAGGAGCAGGCTGCCCGCGCCGCCCAGGTGCAGAATCCCGCTGCCACGGTCATCGATCCAACGGATCCGAACGTCGAGCTGCCCATGTACCGCGATGGCATGGACTGGTTCGTGCTCCGCGTGGCCAGCAACAAGGAGAACGCGGTCCGCGACACGCTGCTCCGAAAGGTGCAGATCGAGGCCATGCAGCATCTGGTCGGCCGCATCATGGTGCCCACCGAGAAGACCAAGACCATGAAGGCCGGCAAGCA
>JBILWQ010000330.1:0-2557 GCA_044369805.1 Phycisphaerales bacterium | reverse complement strand
CATGCCGGCGTGGTGGGCGGCCGGCATCGAGGGCGCCATCGGGGCGGGCGCCATCATCGGGGCGCCCCGCCCCGCGCCGGCGGGGAAGGAGACGCCTGGGAGGGACGTGACTGGCATCCACTCCGAGGAGCCCTCGGCGCACACCATCATGCTGGGCGACACCTTGCCATTCGCGCAGCCGGCGAGGATCTGCTCGAGGGAGTACGGGCCGTGGCTGGAACCACCGGGCTTGGCGATGAAGTACTTGGACACGGTCAGCTTCTCCTGGGTGATTGGTTCGCGGAAAGGGTCTCAGTCCTTCAGGGGCACGCCACGAGCGTCGGTCGCGATCGAGCCTGTGAGGATCATGATCCCCTCGATCACGCCCCAGACGAAGGTGATGACGGACCCGTAGCCGCAGGTGAGCAGCGTGATGAGCAACTGGGTGACGGCCTTGCCCGTGTAGCCGAGGTAGAAGTTGTGGATTCCGAGCGTGCCGATCAGGATCGCGAGGATCCCGGCGACCACCTTGCTCTTCTGGTCCGCGCCGGCCATCGGGACCGGGGTCATCGGCTGCGGCGCGTACGGAGCCGCGTGCGGCATCGCGGGCGCGGACATCGGCGCGGCAGCGCCGCAGTAGCCGCACTTGCCTGCCCCGGGGGAAAGCACTGCGCCGCAATTGGTGCAATTTGCCATTTGCTGAGGGTTCCTTTTGGTTCTGCCCGGAGTCGCTCCCGGGACGGAGTCTTGAACATGATAACGGCCCGTCGCAAGCCGGAAAGATCCTTAAGTTCAGGCTGGTCTCGGCCGGGATCCTGCCGCTACATTGGCCGCATGGCAATCGTCAACGTCATCCAATGGAACGGCCCTCCGTCCGTGCTGGCATGGCGATTCGGCAACAGCGCGATCATGCATGGGTCGCAGCTGATCGTGAAGGAGCACCAGCATGCCGTCCTCATGAAGGAGGGCCGCATGCTCGGGCCGTTCCTGCCGGGGCGGCACACGCTAGACACCAAGAACCTGCCGATCCTCAAGACGCTCATCGGTGCGGTGATCGATGCCCAGACACCGTTCCCGGCGGAGGTCTGGTTCGTCAACCGGTCGGTCGACCTGAACGTCAAGTGGGGCACTTCGACCCCGATCCAGGTCAAGGACCCCACGTACAAGATCATGATCCCGGTCATGGGCTACGGCATGCTCGGCGTGTCCGTGTCCGACACGAAGAAGTTCCTGCTCAAGCTGGTCGGCGCCCTGCCCGACTACGACCGAGAGACGGTCGAGCAGCACTTCCGGGCGATCCTTATCTCGAGCATCAAGACGCACATCGCGAAGTCGCTGGCCGAGCGCCAGCTGTCGATCCTCGACGTCGCCGCCCATATCCGCGAGCTGTCGCTCGACCTGCAGAAGCTCTTCTCGGAAGAGTTCGCCGAGTATGGCCTGGCGGTCGAGGCATTCCGCATCGAGTCGGTCACGACGCGGGAGAACGACCCCGCCGTGGTGCGGCTGCGCGAGGCCCTCGCCCGCAAGGCAGAGCTGCAGATCCTCGGGACGGACTTCGCCCAGGCGGAGTCCTTCGAGGTGATGAAGCGCGCCGCCTCCAACGAGGGCGGCACCGTGGCGCCGCTCGTCGGCGCTGGCCTCGGGCTGAGCCTCGGCGCCGGGATCGGCGCCCAGGGCGCGCAGCTCTCCTCGGTGGTGCAGCCGACCGCCGTGGCATGTGCCGGCTGCTCGACACCCGTCCCGCAAGGCTCGAAGTTCTGTCCTGGCTGCGGCCGGCCGTCGCAGGGACCCGGCTCGGCCTGCGCGTCGTGCCGCGCCCCGCTGCCCGCCGGAGCGCGCTTCTGCGCCGGCTGCGGAACACCGACGGTCATGAAGTGCCCGGGCTGCGGGGTGGAGTCGCCCGGGGGATCGAAGTTCTGCGCCGGCTGCGGCAACAAGCTCGCTTCCTGACAACCGAAGGGGAATCCGGTCATGCAGAATCCGTCGCCCTATCGACTGCCGCTGCTCATCCTTGTCGTGCTGCTGGCGACCATCCTCGCGGGGACTGCCGCGCTGTTCGGATTCTCGTCCGAGCGGCAGGCTCCCGTCCCGGACTGGATCTGGTGCTCGCGCACGTCGCAGCCCGGCGAGCAATGCTCGCTGTCGCTGCGATTCGAGGCGCGTCGCGACGTCCGCGCGACCAGCCTGCGCATCGCGGCGAGCGGCCCGGCACGCGTCCAGCTCGACGGCATGCCCATCGGCGCGACCGGCGGGTCCGGAGAGCCCGCGGACCTGCCGATCCGCGACCTGAAGGCCGGATCGCACGAGCTGCGCATCGATGCGTCGCATGGATCCGGCACCCCGGGCATCTGCGCGATGGTTGAGTTGCCCGGCAGCGACCGGGGCAGGGTCGTGACGGACGCCTCGTGGCAGGAGGCCTCCGCCGGGAGCGGCTCGATGGCATCGGTGACCGCGACGTACGCCTCGGGCCCGCGGCCGAGCCCGTTCGGCAACGTCCCCCCGAGCGTGACCGAGGCCAGGGACGCGCGCTTCTGGGTGGTGCTGCTGATGCTGATGCTCGCGATGGTGATCGCGTGCA
>JBILWQ010000049.1:0-9466 GCA_044369805.1 Phycisphaerales bacterium | reverse complement strand
CGGCCCAGTCGGTCCAGGACCGGGTCCAGACGGCTCTGAGCGAGATCGGGATCGCGGACGCCACCGTGACCATCACACCGACCGAACCCGCGGACGCCGAGCCGGGCACACCGGTGGCCATCGAGGTCCAGGTGCCCTACGCCTCGGTACGGCTGCTTGGCCTGGGCAGGCTCATGCCCCTGCCTTCCTCACTGGCGGGCCGTGCATCCATGGTGCGCGAACCCGACGCCTGAACCTGCAGGGCACCCGGCGGCGGCCGAAAATGCAGATTATCCTCCGCCGCGACACGGCCGCGAACGACGCGGCATGATCCGCAGGGCCCTCGGGGCCGGCATCTGGAGGCATGACGTGCGATCCACGAGACTGATCATCCTGGCCGCCGCGGCGGCCGTGACGGCAGCGGTGCTCGTCAATGGTCTGCAGCAGATCCTGATGGGGCGTGAAGCGGATGCCCCGCGAGGTCTGGCCGGTCGGCTGGTGGTGGCCACGGATCTGTCGGCGGGTCACCGCCTGACCGCGACCGACGTTTCGCCAAACCCCAGTTGGAAGGCCACGCCTGAGGAGATCGCGGCCCTGACGCGGGCCGTTGTGGGTCGACCGCTGGCCAGGGGCCTGATCAAGGGCCAGGTTCTCCAGGATTCAGATCTGGCAGCCCGTGGCTCCGGCGCGGCACTGGTGGGCGAGATTCCGCCTGGGTCCCGCGCCATCACGGTCATGCTCCGGGAGGCCGGCCCGGGCGTGGTGCTGTTCCCCGGCGCCACGGTCGATGTGCTGGCCACCGTGGAAGTGCCGGCTCGCGGCGGTGCCGCGAAGGAAACGGTGACGCGAGTGATCGTCGAGGGCGTCCGGGTGCTTGCGGTCAACACGGATGCGCCTTCCAAGGCCGAGGAAGCCGCCGAGCGACGAAGCCTGCCCCGGCGCATGACGGTGACGTTGCTGACCTCGCCGACGCAGGCCAACCAGATCGAGTTGGCCAGCACCAAGGGCATGATCGGCCTGACACTCCGACCCGAGGGTGACCCGAACCCAGCGGGCGTGGCTTCGGCCACCACCGAGAGTCTGGTGGGCGTGAACGCGACCCGCACGGAGATGGCCGCACCGTCAACGAGCGCTTCGGCCGCGCCGCCTCCGGCTGCGGCGACGGGCGGCCCCGCGCCCCCACCTGTCTGGGAGGTCACCGTGGTGAAGGGCGATGAATCCGTGCGTCACACTTTCCCCGCAGACCCCAGCAAGGTTTCAGGCCGCAGCGCGGGCCCAGGAGGATCGCCTCGATGAATCCCGATCGCTTCCATGGCCTGGCTGCCGTTGGCCACGCAGGCCTGATCGCGCTGGTCGTCGCGTGCCCGGTGACTTCCTCGCTGGCCACCACGGTGGCGGCCCCGGTGGAGTCTGCAGCCTTGCTGGACCCACGGAATCCGGAGTTCGTGGGGCCCGTCGTGGCCATCGATTCGCGTGCCATGGAACCGGCCCCCGTGACTGCCGCGACCGTTGCGGCCCCCGCAGCGGCCGCAAACGAACCGGTGAACGGCACCCATGAGCCGGTGAGCGTGGTGATGGGCGGCTCGGTGATGATCAGGACCCCGGGCCGAGTGAGCACGGTGGTGGTGGCGCAGCCCGCGATGGCGGATGCGCGGCCCGTGTCCCCCAACGAGATCATCGTGCTGGGCAAGGCCGTGGGACAGACCGATCTGGTCCTTCGCCTGGAGGATGGATCATCGATCACGCGCCGTGTGACGGTGGGTCTGGATCGGGAGGAGCTGCAGTCCCGCCTGAAGCGCATCTTCGGCGTGGATCTGCAGGCCGATGACGTGGGTGGAGCCATCGCCCTTCGCGGTGACGTGCCGGATCTTGGCACGGGAGCCCTGATCAAGAACTACATGGATGTCGGCGGCTCCAAGTGGGTGGACCTGACCCGGATTGCGGGATTGCGACAGGTGCAGCTGAAGGTCCGGATCGCCGAGGCGAGCCGCCAGGCCCTGCGTGAGCTGGCCTTCGGTGCCGTGGTGGGCGGCTCCAGCTTCTTTGGTGGAATTCAGGCTCCGGGAGCCGGAACACCCTTCCAGCAGGTGTCGATTGCGCCAGGTGCGGGGGCCAGCCAGACCGCGGCCGGACTGGGCAACGTGGCCACCCCCGGAAGCCCGGTCACCAACCCCAACTTCGGCTTCAACAGCATTCCGGTGTCGAGCGCCACCACGCTCTTCGCGGGCGTGCCCGGGGCGGACCTGGAGTTCTATATCCAGGCGCTGGTGCAGAACAGCTACGTGCGACTGCTGGCGGAGCCCAACCTTGTGGCGATCAGTGGTCAGCAGGCCACGTTCCTGGTGGGCGGCGAATTCCCCGTTCCGGTGGTGCAGGGCATGGCGGGCGGCGCCGGCAATTCGGTGACGATCGAGTACAAGGAGTACGGCGTTCGGCTGAACTTCCGTCCCGAGGTGCTGGGCGATGGTCGCATCCGCCTCGAGGTGGCGCCCGAGGTGAGTGAACTCTCCACGATCGGCAGCGTGAAGCAGGCCGGATTCGAGGTGCCCAGCATCATCGTGCGCCGGTCCAAGACCACGGTGGAGCTGGGCGGAGGCCAGTCCTTCGCCATGGCGGGATTGCTCCGCACCAAGGACCAGGCACGCGTGGCCAAGGTTCCGGTGCTGGGCGACATTCCCGTGTTCGGGGCCCTGTTCCGCAGCGTGCGCTACGAGCAGGACCAGACCGAGCTGGTGGTCATGGTGACGGCGGACCTTGTGGAGCCGCTGGACGATGGCATGGACCGACCCATGCCCGGCGACCTGCACCAGACGCCCAATGACTGGGAACTCTTCATGGAGGGCCGCATCAGCGGCACCACCGAACTGGGCACGCTCACGCGCCTGAAGGCGCTGGGCCTGACGGGCCTGCGAGGTCCGGGTGCATGGCGAAGGTCCGATGAGCCCCGAAGGCCGGCCGCCGATCCCATGCCAACCGCCGCTGTCGAGCAGGCGACTTCCGAGACGGGGGATCCGGACGCACCTGAACCCGCCGTGGAGACCCCCTCTCCGTGAGCCCGGGCTCGGCACAGGCTTCGCTTGCCGATCTGCGCCGTGCGTTGCATGAGCAGCTCATGGCCGGTTTCGACTTCGTGGCCGCGGAGCGGCTGGACCGCAGGAGTCTGGTGGCCGACTGCACGGCGCGCATCGAGCAGGCGATCGACCGATCCGGTCAGGGTGTTTCCCGATCGGACCGCGACTGGCTGGTGCGCGGCGTGCTGGACGACATGTTCGGACTGGGGCCGCTCGAGCCCCTGCTGGCGGATCCCGAACTGACCGACATCCTGGTGGTCCGGCCCGATCGGATCTTCGTGGAGCGGCATGGCCGTCTGGAGATCTCAACCGCCAGCTTCCGGGACACGGCTCACCTGCTGCACGTGATCCACCGTCTGGTCCGCAATGCAGGCCGCCGCATCGACGAACGCAGTCCCATGGTGGATGCCCGCCTTCCCGATGGCTCGCGCGTGAACGCCGTCATTCCACCCCTGGCCGTGGATGGTCCGCAACTGAGCATCCGGCGGTTTCCCGAGCAGGCCCTGACTCTGGATCGCCTGGTGGCGCTGGGCACGCTTCCGCCAGCCACGGCAGAGCTGCTGCGATGCGCCGTTCGGGGACGGCTCAACATCATCCTGTCCGGCGGCGCGGGCGTGGGCAAGACCACGCTGCTGAACGCGGTCTCGGCTTCACTGGATGAGCGGGAGCGCGTGATCACCATCGAGGATGCCGCCGAACTGCGCCTGCAGGGCAACCATGTGGTGCGCCTGGAGACCCGCGCGGCCAACGTGGAGGGCGTGGGCGAGATCACCGCACGCGACCTGCTCCGCAACGCCCTGCGCATGCGGCCCGACCGCATCATCGTGGGCGAGTGCCGAGGCGCCGAGGCCTTCGACATGCTTCAGGCCATGAACACGGGCCACGAGGGCAGCATGACCACGCTGCACGCCAACACTGCCCGGGACACGCTCACCCGTCTGGAGTCCATGCTCTCGATGGGTGGCCTGGACATGCCCCTGCGGGTGCTGCGGGATTACGTGGCGTCGGCGATCGACCTGGTGGTGCATCTGGCGCGGCTTCCGGACGGGCGTCGCGTGGTCAGCGAGGTCATGGAGGTCCGCGAGGCACCTGAGGGTGGAATCCGGACCGAGACCCTGCACCGCTTCCGCCTCGAGGCCGTCCACGATGGCCGCGTGGTCGGCGGCTTCGAGGCCACCGGCATTGTTCCCGAATTCCTGTCCCATCTGCAGGCCAGCGGTTTCGCGCCTCCGCCTGCATCGTTCACGGCCGGACCGCTCGCGGAGAGGCGGCCTTGAGCCAGCTGGCCTGGTGGGTGCCATCGGTGGTTGCCGCGGTCGTGGCGGCGGGCGTGGTGCTTCTGCTTGCGCGGCCGCGCCGCGAGGCCGAACCACCGGTTCTCAGCAGGCCTTCGACACAACCCGGCGCTCGCGGCCTGCTGCTGGGCATGCTGCTGGCCGCCCTCATCGGCTGGGCCAGCCAGTCGGTCGTGATCGCCCTGGCCGCCCTGGCCCTGTGGCTGGGCGCTCGCGCTGCCCTGCGTTCCCGCCAGCAGCGCAGACTGGCTGAAGAGGAGGAGCAGCACGCCATCGAGGCGATCGGCATCGCCAGCCGCTCCCTGCGCGCGGGCATTCCATTGGGTGGCATGCTCCAGATGCTGGCCAACGAGGGGCGGGGTCAGACCGGCCAGGCGCTTCGCGAGGTGATCCAGCGGGAAAGCATGGGCGAGACGCTGGCCTCTGCCATCCGCCGGGTGCTTCTGGCGTCACCGCTGGCCTCGCTGCGTGCCTTCGGACTGGCCCTGACGGTTCAACTTTCCGCGGGCGGCAATCTGGCCCAGACCACCGACCGCCTGGCCATGTCGCTGGTGGAGCGAGGACGCGTGCGCCGGCGAGCCCGCACGATCCTGGCCTACAGCCGAGCCGCGGCCTCGGTCCTGACAATCGCTCCCCTGGTGGCCGTGCCCCTGCTCTCATCGATGATCGATGGGTACTCCGCCATCCTGCTGGACCGGCCGGAGGGCAATCTCATGCTGGGTGCGGCGGCGATCATGCTGATCACGGGCCTGCTCTCCATCCAGCGCATCTCCCGCATCGACACCCTTTCCGGTCGGGGTGGCGCATGACGCTGGCCCCCGTCCTTGCCGCCGTGTGCGCTGCAGCCGTGGTCCTGATGCTGGGTCGACGCGACGGATCGGCCCAGGCACGTCCCGTGGCCCGTCGCTGGCTGCAGAGGGACATGGAGCGCGCCGGCCTGGAGTCCGACTTGGCCCAGCGACGATTCCTGGCCGTCGCCCTCTGCGCGCCCGTGGTGCTGGCGACCCTGGCTGGGTGGTGGACGGCCACCGCGGCCGGCAGCGACATGGCCGTGGCTGGCATGACCGCCCTGGGTGGCACCGCGGGCTGGTGGCTGCCCCGCACCTGGCTTGCGTCGCGCGGCGAACGCAGGCGTCTGGCCATCACCTCGGATTTCCCGGTCATGCTGGACCTGCTGCAGATCTCCATGCATGGCGGCATGAGCCTGCCCGCGGCGTGGGCCACGGTGACCGAGAGCCTGCAGGGTGTCAGCGACGGTCTGGCCCGCGAGATGCGCCAGGTCAATCTGGAGGCCGGGTTCGGCGTGGCATGGGCACGCGCGCTCACGGCCGCATCGGATCGCACCGGCGTGGCCGAGTTCCGATCGCTGGGCTCGCTCATGGACCAGACCCAGCGCTTCGGCGTTGAGGTCTCTCGCATGCTGCAGGTCCTGGCCGACTCGCTCCGGCACGAGGAAATCCAGTCCCTGGAGGAGCGGGCGCACCAGGCCGCCGTCCGCGTTCTGGTCCCACTGAGCAGCCTGGTGCTGCCTCCCACGCTGGTGCTGGTGGCAGGCCCGTTGATCAAGCTGACCCTGGAGGCGATGAGCCAGGCCGCCGCCGACTGACCGCACTCCGCGTACATCGCATGAGGATGCAGACCATGATTCCACATCACCGACACACTTCGCCTCGAACGCCGCGACCCCTGATGATCTCGGGCGGTCTCGCCCTGCTTCTGGCCGCCTGCATGTCCCAGCCCAAGCCCCAGCCCAACAGCGTGCGCGTGCAGGATGACGTGCAGCGCGAGGCCGACCGGAAGTTCGCGAAGGAACCCTTCGATGACCAGGTCCGGCAGGGCGTGATCCGGCAGAAGGCCATCTTCGAGAGCCAGTTCAAGCCGGACACCGCGGAACTGACTTCCATCGGCCAGCGGAACGTGCACATTCTGGCCCAGGCCATGCGTGAATCCGGGGGCCGGATCGCCATGCCGCGCGGCTCCGCGAACGGCACGCTCTACACCGCCCGCGTGAATGCCGTCCGGAAGGCCCTGGCGGAAGAGGGAATTGCCCGCGACCGCGTGGAGGTGGGCGACGGGAGCGCCGGTGGTCCGGGTCTCTCGACCGCCGAGGCCCTGAGCATCCGCGCCAACATCATGAAGAAGCCCATGCAGGAATCCGGTGGGCAGACCCTGAACCCCTTCGGTGATGGCAAGATGGTGGGAGGCAACTGATGCGAACCCGGACGCGAAACCGTGGACTTGTCTGGATCGCCCCGCTGATCCTGGTGGCCGCCGTGTCCTGTCAGAGCACGCCCGAGCCGGATCCGGACTGGTTCGATGGCGGGCCCCTGCGTCCAGCCGGTCCTGAGACCCTGCAACTCACCGCACGGGTGCTGGCCGCCAAGGGCGAGACCCATCGAGCGGGCTACGTGATGAACCGCATGCTGGCGGACTATCCGGATTTCGTGGGCACCTACTCGGAAGGCGCGGAGGTGCTGGTGATCGAGGGTCGCATCAGCGAGGCCGTGAAGTGGCTCGATCGTGGCCTTGCCAAGTTTCCCGATCATCCGGTGCTGATGAACGACCGTGGCATGTGCCACCTGCTGCTGGCCGATCTGCCTGCCGCGAAGGCCGACTTCGAGGTGGCCTACAAGGCGGACACCGACGACGCCGAGTACGTGGCGAATCTGGCCCTTGCGAACGCCCTTTCAGGCAACGATGAAATGGCGATCAGCCTGTGGAGCCGGGTGGTCCCCCTGGATGATGCCAAGGCAAATCTGGCCATCGCCAGGCAAGCCCGCGAGAAATTCGCCAAGTGAAGCGTCCTTATTGGCCAACTTTTGAGCTGCCGCCGTTGGATTGACACGATTTTTGCGCTCTCGACCCAGAAAACACTGGCGACTTCCCTTCCTTGGGGTAGATTCCCGCTGGCTGATTGGGTGTGTGGCCTGCAGCCAAACCTAGGTTTCTCTTTGCAAAGGATACGAAAAATGAAGAACTGGATCATGAATTTCATCGCTGATGAGCGTGGCGCCGAGAGCATCGAGTACGGCGTGACCTCGATCGTCGCCGCCGGTGGCTCGATCGTCGGCCTGAACAACATCAAGGGCGCGACCCAGACCAAGCAGGCCAGTCTGGTCAATGAGCTGAACACTGCTGACCTCGACTGATCGCCTCGGCGAACTGAGCAGAATTGCTCCGAACGGCCTCGCCTCTGGCGGGGCCGTTCTCCTTTTTGGCGGTAGCCGGCTTCGAACAAGTGGGTGCAGGGCATGCCATCATGCGGTCGGGTGACACAGGCCTCCGCACCGAAAACCCTCAGCGACCCGATCCTGCGCCCCGGTTCCGTCGGCGCAGTCTTCCTGGCCGAGTTGCGGCCGACACCGGGACGCATGCAGGCCGCGCTTCGGACCACCGTGGCCATGACCTGTGGCGTGCTGCTCTCGGCACTGGTGTCGGAGCCAGGCTTCGCGATCACCCCGCTGGCCGCCATGACCGAGACCTCGCCTGGCACCATGCATTCGCCGGGACTGCTGGTCCGGCGGGTACTGGCCAGTTTCCTCTGCGCGCTGGCCGGGATCGTGGTGGTGGCCAGCGTGCCCCAGATGCAGGTGGCGCTGTATCTGGGCGTGCTGCTCCTGATCTGGTGCGTGATCTACCTGGCCCGGGTGCTTCCGGTGGGCAGCAGTGGCCTTCGGGTGGCCCTCTGGACGCTGGGTCCTCTGGTGTCGGGACCGCTGCACAACCCCCAGGATTTCGAGCAGGTCAGCCTGCTGAGCGCTCTGGGGGTCTCCAGTGGAGTGGTGATCGGGTACGCCGCTTCGGTGCTGGTCTTTCCCGGGCAGGAATCGGCACGTGCCCGAGTGGCCGTGGACGCCTTGTTGCGGGATTCCTCCGCACGCCTGCGGCAGCTGGTCCAGGACTGCCGGATGGGGCGGGCTCCGCAGGCGGATCCCCAGAGCACCACGGAATCCACCCTGACCGAGCTGGCCGCCCTGGCGGAGGCGATTCGAACCTATGTGGAACCCGGCGCCAGTTTCCCGGAGCTCGCCCCACTCTCCCGCATCGCGTGCATCTCGGATTCCGCTGCGGTGCATCTGAAGGCGCTGGTGCAGCAGGCGGGAGCGGCCGCCCCACCCCGCGAGGCGGCGGCACGGATCGCGGAACGGACGGCGGATCTCTTTGATCGCCTGCGCGGGCTCAGTTTCGAGCGGCACTGGGCCCGACCCGGCGACATGGTGCCGGAACTGGATGCGCTGGTGCGGGAGAGCGAAGGCCTGATCGACGAGGGTGACTCGATCATTCGTGGGGGCAGCGGAACCGTGGATGACCTGACGCTCTCCATGGCCGGCCTGGCCAGGCGACTGGGTGGCTCGATCCGCATGTCGCTGACGGATCGGCCGCTGGCACGGTCGGATGGCGCCACGGCGCTCTCGCTGCCGATGGGGTTCGATCCGGCCGGACCCACTGGTCGAGCCCCCACGCTGACCGCGGCATTGGCGAGATTCGACACTGCGGCAGCGACCAGCGCTGCGGCCGCCGTGTGCGGCATGGGCCTGGCCCTGCTAGTCAGCGCCTTCTTCCTGCCCATGGAGACCACCGCAGCATCCATGGGCGCGGCGTTCGTGCTGCAATCCACGCTGGGCGGTTCGGGCCGCCGCGGCACGCTGCGCCTGCTGGGCACCGTGATCGGCGGTATGCAGACTCTGGTGGCCCTGGCGCTGTTCACGGGTGGACTGCAGACGCTCGCGTGGTACCTGGCCATCATGGGCACCCTCTCCTTCCTGTCGGCATGGGTGCTGGTGGGCAGCCCGCGAACCAACTACTCGGGCCTGATGATGGCTTCTGCCTGGGCCACCGCGATCCTGGTCGATCCGCAGCCTCCGGTCAGCGTGGTGCCGGCACTGGAGAGAATCGGCAGCGTGCTGCTGACGGGCATCTGCGTCTCGATCATGATCTGGCTTTTCGCCACCACCACCGCGCGGGTGGCGGTCATGCGATCGATCGCCACCGGCTGGCGAGGGCTGGCCGAGCTGGTTCGGGCGGCCGCCATGAAACCGGTCGAGCCGGGTGAACTCGAGTCGTTTCGCCGCCTGAGCCATCGGTTGACCGCCAATCTGGCCACCACCGCCGACATGCGCG